>CALBVX010000067.1 GCA_937969515.1 uncultured Croceitalea sp.
CTTAGTTTTACACAACCATTAGATTTTCAATCTCCTAATGATGGTACCAATCGAATCTTTGTCGCTGAAAAAGGAGGTGCTATTCGGGTTTTTGAAAACGATGAAAGTACTACGGAAACTAATGTATTTCTTGATTTGAGAGGGACAATTTCTACATCTAGTGAGCAAGGTTTACTGGGCTTTGCCTTTCATCCAAATTTTACAAGCAATGCTTATGTTTATGCCTGCTACACACCTTCTGAAGGACTCTCCGTAATTTCTAGATTTACTGTTTCGACTACAAATCAGAATAGTGTTGATTTGGCCAGTGAGCTTGTTATCATCGAAATTCCACAGCCTGCAACAAATCATAATGGTGGTCAAATAGCTTTTGGTTCAGATGGTTACTTGTATATTGCAATGGGTGATGGAGGTGGAAGTGGTGACCCCGATGGAAATGCCCAAAACAGAACAAATCTATTAGGGAATATTCTTCGAATAGATGTTGATAATCAAGAAGGAGGCTTGAACTATGCCATACCTTCTGATAATCCTTTTGTTGACGATACTGCCTCAAGAGATGAAATCTTTGCCTATGGATTTCGTAATCCGTGGCGAATGAGTTTCGATACAACCACCGGTAAATTATGGACTGGCGATGTTGGCCAAAACGAAATAGAAGAAATTGATGTTGTCGAGCCAGGCGGTAATTACGGCTGGAAACTGTTCGAAGGTACTTCTTGTTTTTCAGGAGATTGTGATGACACGGGTTTGATAGCTCCCATTTTTGAATACAATCAAGATAATGGTGACAGGTCAATTACCGGAGGTTATGTCTACAGAGGTGAAGACATCACTACATTACAAGGTAAATATGTGTATGGTGATTTTGTGAGCGGTCGAATATGGGTTTTAGAAGAGGATGGTAGTGCAAACGAACTGCTCTTAGAATCAGGGCTTAACATTGCGTCTTTCGGAACCGATGCCAATGAGAATCTATTTATCTGTGCCTTTAATGGTACTATTTATAAGTTCGTTGTTCAAGAAAACTAATGTTCTTTCAAATATTTTTTGTCGGCATAAAAGGTTCCAAATGGGAGTAGAGAAGCAATAAAAAAGATTAGAAACCTTTTTATACTCCATTTACGTTCCCAACAAACGATACCTGCTAAAACCACAAATAGAATAAAAAGAATTCCATGTGCCATTCCAACGACCTTATTGGGTTCTCCGATTTCTGCCCAATATTTTAGGGGCATGGTTAAACCAAACAATAGAAGATAAGATATTCCTTCTAAAATAGCCGTGGCTCTAAAAAGTGTTAGCAAAGCTTAGTTGTTATAAGTGAATAACCTCATCATAAGCAGCAGCAACAGCTTCCATAACCGCCTCACTCATAGTCGGATGCGGGTGCACAGCTTTTAAAACTTCATGGCCAGTTGTTTCAAGTTTTCTTCCCAAAACTGCTTCAGCAATCATATCGGTAACTCCGGCCCCTATCATATGGCACCCCAGCCATTCTCCATATTTGGCATCAAAGATTACTTTTACGAATCCGTCTGAATTTCCAGAAGCTTTTGCTTTTCCACTTGCAGAAAAAGGAAATTTACCAACTTTGATATCATATCCTTTTTCCTTGGCCTGTTTTTCGGTCAATCCAACAGAAGCTATTTCTGGTGAACAATAGGTACACCCTGGAATGTTACCATAATCCAAGGCTTCAACATGCATTCCGGCAATTTTTTCTACACAAAGAATACCCTCGGCAGAGGCTACATGGGCTAATGCTTGCCCCGGTGTAACATCACCAATAGCGTAATAACCTGGAATGTTGGTTTGATAGTAATCGTTAACCAAAATTTTATCCCTATCTGTAGCAATACCGACTTCTTCAAGACCGATATTTTCGATGTTCGTTTTTATTCCAACAGCCGAAAGAACAATATCAGCTTCCAAAACTTCTTCTCCTTTTGTTGTTTTTACGGTAGCCTTAACACCAGCTCCACTAGTATCTACTTTAGTAACTTCGGCTGAAGTCTTTATTTTGATTCCAGATTTTTTAAAACTACGCTCCAACTGTTTGGACACGTCTTCATCTTCAACGGGAACGATATTTGGTAAGTATTCTACCACGGTAACTTCGGTACCCATGCTATTATAGAAATAAGCAAACTCAATACCGATGGCCCCACTACCAACAACTATTAATTTTTTAGGCTGCTTCTCTAGAGTCATTGCTTCGCGATAGCCGATAACTTTTTTCCCATCCTGTGGAAGACTGGGTAATTCACGACTTCTAGCACCAGTGGCGATGATTATATGGTTTGCACTATACTCCGTTGCATCACCATTCTCACCTTTAACAGCGACTTTTTTACCAGGTAGTACTTTTCCGTATCCGTTTAAAACTTCAATTTTGTTTTTCTTCATCAAAAATTGAACCCCTTTACTCATTCCATCCGCTACACCTCTACTTCGGCTAACAACAGCTTCAAAATCATGCTCTACTTTCTTTACGTTAAGCCCGTAGTCTTCGGCATGCTTTAAATATTCAAATACTTGTGCAGATTTTAATAATGCTTTGGTAGGAATACAACCCCAATTTAGGCAAACTCCACCTAAATTTTCTTTTTCAACTATAGCGGTTTTTAGACCTAATTGAGAAGCCCTAATCGCAGTTACGTAACCTCCTGGACCACTACCTAAAACAATAACATCAAAATTGCTCATTCCGTAAAGATTTTAGTTGTTAAAATGGAGGTGCAAAGATAGTGAAGAGTTGTAAATTTTAGACTATCAAACAACAGGTTTTGTATAACGTAAAACTAGAATTGAGTGATATCTCTCTACAATTGAAGTTTATATAATCTGTCCTTATTGCTTCTCGGAAGCATCAAAATCGATACTTAAAGAATTGATACAATAGCGTTGGCCCGTGGTTTCCCTAGGTCCATCATTAAAAACATGACCTAAATGACCGCCACAATTTGCACATACGGTTTCTGTTCTAACCATTCCGTGACTTGTATCCCTGATATACTCTATGGCTCCTTCTACAGCTTCGTCGAAAGAAGGCCAACCGCAGCCACTTTCAAATTTATGTTCACTTTCGAAGAGTTTTGCTTTACAGCCTTTGCAATGATAATCACCATTTTCAAAGTGCAGATTTAGCGCTCCCGTATGCGGTCGCTCCGTGCCTTTTTGCCTTAAAACGAAATATTCTTCAGGAGTAAGAAGTTCTTTCCACTCTTCTTCTGATTTTTCAACGCCGTACTTTCTCATTGCGGGTCGGGTATAAAATCTAAAGCAACACCATTGATACAATGTCTCTTACCGGTAGTTTCTTTTGGGCCATCATTAAAAACATGCCCCAAATGACCGCCGCATGTTGCGCAGTGTTCCTCTGTTCTGGCGTAGCCTATTTTGTAATCTACATCATAAGCAACATTTCCTTCTATTTCTTGGTCAAAAGATGGCCATCCTGTACCTGACTTAAACTTATTTTCACTTCTAAACAGTGGCGTGGCACAGCCAGCACAAACATAGGTTCCTTTTTCTTTGTTCTCTAACAAGTCACTACTAAACGAATTTTCAGTGGCAGCTTTACGAAGCACGTAGTATTCGGCATCGGTTAGTTCAGCTTTCCATTCAGCATCTGTTTTGGTTATGGCATAAGTCTTTTTCTCGTCGTTTTTAGCAGTAAGTTTTTCCTTTTCTTCTTGAGATATTCCTTTACATCCAGAAAGGACTAAAAGAACCAGTATAGCAATATTTTTTCCCATGTTTTCTTTTTTAAATGAGACGTTCAAAAACACGTTTCCTTTCAAAATTAGCAATTAATTCAAAGAAAAAACCCTAATCATTGCTGAAAAGGGCTTTAATATAATAGCGCTTGGTATTTTTAATCCAAAACGGAAGTTTCTACGGTATCCGTATTAACGTTGAGGGCACTCATCACTGCATTTAAATTCGATACATCTATATTATTGTCTTCACCAAACTCTGCAGGTACAACAGCGATTCTAAAGATTTGGTCATCAGTATCACCTGCAGGTAACGTTGTTAAGTCAAAATCAGATTCTAAAAATATATTTACATCAAAAAAAGTATGGTCATAGTTATATTGCAAAAGCCCTTGATCCAAAATCCTGGTCTGGGGTAATAAACGCCATACGTCTATAGGATCTCCACCATTCGGGTCATCTACTTGTTCAAATAGAAGATATACCAAAACCACATCAGATTCAAAAACTTCGATGGTATCTGGAAATTCGTATGAAATGTTATAATCATTGGCCGCTGAAAAAGTCCCTTGTACTTCCACAACTTTTCCTAAAATATTTACACCATCCTGTCCATCAAGTCCGTTAAGACCATTTAAACCATCAAATCCTGGGGGTCCTTGAGGTCCTTCACAAGACATAAAAAAGATAACGGCTAATGAGCCTAATAAAAGTTTGATTTTTTGCATAATTTCTGATTTTGAATTGAAATGGTTATAATTTTTTTATTTGCATTATTAGGAATCAAAAAGCGTTCCATTTTTAATTTACCCTCATAATTTCTTAATTCTATATGCTAATTAGGTATATCTTTCTTAAAGATGCTTAATATTGTAATTCACTTAATTTAATAACATGGCAGAGGTTATTACACATAGTCTTTTTACAGATTTCGATATAAATTTATTTAAGGGTGGAAAGCATTATCGGTTGTACGAAAAGTTGGGTTCTCATCTTTTAGAGATTGATGGGGTAAAAGGTACTTACTTTGCTGTTTGGGCGCCTACCGCCAAAGCTGTTGCCGTTGTCGGTGATTTTAATTTTTGGAACGATCAAGAACATAAATTAAATGTTAGATGGGATTCTAGCGGAATTTGGGAAGGTTTTATTCCTGGGGTAGCTAAAGGCGCTATTTACAAGTATAAAATACAATCCAATAATGACGGCATTGTTACCGAAAAAGCAGACCCATTTGCTAGATTTTGCGAACATCCACCAAAAACTGCATCTGTTGTTTGGGATGCCCCATACAAATGGAATGATAAGAGTTGGATGGATACCAGAGCCAATCATAATGCTTTAGATAAACCCTATTCCGTATACGAAGTACACTTAGGTTCTTGGAAAAGAAAAATGAACAATGATTTTCTTTCTTACATAGAACTTGCTGATGAACTGGTGACCTATGTAAGCGATATGGGCTTCACGCATGTAGAATTTATGCCCATCATGGAATATCCTTATGACCCGTCTTGGGGATATCAACTTACGGGTTATTTTGCCCCAACCGCTCGTTTTGGAAAACCGGAAGATTTTAAACTGCTAGTAGATAAACTGCACCAAGCTGGTATAGGTGTAATTCTAGATTGGGTACCATCACATTTTCCTGAAGATGCCCATGGCCTTGGTTTTTTTGATGGATCACATCTTTATGAGCATCCCGATAGAAGAAGAGGCTATCATCCTGATTGGAAAAGTTTGATTTTTAACTATGGTAGAAATGAAGTCCGGGCTTTTCTAATTAGCAATGCTATTTTTTGGTTGGATCAATATCATGTTGATGGGCTTCGTGTAGACGCCGTTGCTTCAATGCTTTATCTAGATTATTCTAGGGAAGATGGGGAGTGGGAGCCTAATATGTACGGAAATAACGAAAACCTTGAGGCAATGTCTTTTATAAGGGAGATGAATCAAGAAGTTTATGCCAGTTTTGAGGGAGTACAGACCATCGCTGAAGAATCAACGGCATTCTCAGGGGTTTCTAAACCGGTACATTTTGGCGGTCTTGGTTTTGGCATGAAATGGATGATGGGTTGGATGCACGATACCCTAGAATTTTTTAAGAAAGAGCCTATCTATCGTAAGCATCATCAGAATGATATCACATTCAGTATGACCTATGCCTTTACTGAAAACTTTATGCTTCCTTTTTCACATGATGAGGTAGTTTATGGCAAACAATCTTTGGTATATCGCATGCCTGGGGATGAATGGCAACGTTTTGCTAACCTGAGGTTACTATTTGGCTACATGTTTACGCATCCCGGAGCTAACCTTATTTTTATGGGCGGTGAATTTGGCCAGACATCAGAATGGAATTTTCAACAAAGCCTTGATTGGCATCTTACCGAGTACGATTTTCATTCAGGTATTCAGAATGTTATTAAAGATTTAAATACGGTTTACAAAGATTATCCTGCCTTGCATGAAAAACAATTTAGTAATGAGGGCTTTGAATGGATAGATTACGGAGACAGCGAAAATTCTGTGTTAACGTATCTCCGCAAAGGGCACGATAGTAAAGATGATTTAGTAATTGTTTGCAATCTTACCCCTGTACCTAGAGAAAATTATGCCATCGGGGTCTCTAAAAGCACACAGTTAAAGCAGGTTTTTAATAGTGATGATACCAAATATGGCGGTAGTGGCTTAGGTAAGAAAACCGTTAAACCTGTTAAAAAAGAAATGCACGGTAGAGCATATTCATTCAAAACCATATTGCCACCACTAAGTGTGCAGATTTTTAAGTAACAAAAGAGAACTATAACGTTATAGCTAACGTACTGTTGAAAACATCTTTTCATATTCTCGGTCTAATGTTCTTCTTTTGTTAGTCTCATAAAAAATATCCTATGATTACCAATACTGAAATCGAAAGAAGGGGCAATCAGCACCCCAATCAAATTACAGAGTTTAGGCAAGATAACGACAAGCTTTATTTTACAACTCAAAACGGGGTGATTTTAGAGATAACGGTAATGCGCGATAGTGTGGTAAGGTTCCGTTACGCTACAGAGCATGTATTTGAACCAGACTTTTCGTATGCAATAAGTGAAAACGTAAGTTTAGGGTATAATGAGTTAGAAGTTAAAGAAGAGCCACCGGAATACGCAATTACTACGGGTAAAATTAAAATTTACGTCAAAAAATCAAATTTAAAAGTCCAGATTACCGATTTAGAGGATAATATCATCAATGAAGATGAGCAAGGTTTTCACTGGGAGGAGAGTTATGACTATGGCGGAAATATTGTAAAAATGAGTAAAGTCACCCAATCTGCTGAAAGTTATTACGGTATGGGTGATAAAGCTTCACATACAAACCTCAAGGGCAAACGAATAAACAATTGGGCAACAGACTCTTATGCTTACGGTAAAGACCAAGAACCCTTGTACAAATCAATCCCTTTTTATGTAGGGTTGAACAAAAATATTGCATACGGTATCTTTTTTGACAACTCATTTAGAACCCATTTTGATTTTGCCCATGAACGTAGAAACATTACAAGTTTTTGGGCCGATGGTGGAGAAATGAACTATTATTTCTTTTATGGACCTAAAATTTCGCAAGTTGTTGAATCCTATACCAATTTGACGGGTGTACCAGAGCTGCCACCAATGTGGGCCTTAGGATTTCATCAATCAAAATGG
Source organism: uncultured Croceitalea sp. (assembly GCA_937969515.1). Lineage (GTDB taxonomy): Bacteria > Bacteroidota > Bacteroidia > Flavobacteriales > Flavobacteriaceae > Croceitalea > Croceitalea marina. The sequence goes on from CALBVX010000067.1 coordinate 7,412, forward strand.
AGTTATTTTCCAGAGAAAAAAGTTAAGGATATTACAAGCAAATTTCGAGAATTAAAAATTCCATGTGATGCTATTTATTTGGATATCGACTATATGGAAGGTTTTAGATGTTTTACTTGGGACAATCAGCGTTTTCCCAACCCAAAACGAATGATCGAAGAATTACAGGAAGATGGTTTTAAAACTGTGACAATGATCGATCCAGGTATTAAAATTGATCGGGATTACTGGGTTTACCAACAGGCAATGGATAATGGCTTTTTCTGCAGTAGGGCAGATGGCCCACATTTTAAGGGAAAAGTTTGGCCAGGCGAATGTAAGTTTCCAGATTTTACAAATCCAGAGGTTAGGGAATGGTGGTCTGGATTGTACAAGGAAATGATTGCTGACATTGGGGTACATGGGGTCTGGAATGATATGAACGAGCCAGCTGTAATGGAGGTACCATCAAAAACAGCAAATTTGGATGTTCGTCATGATTACGATGGCCACCCGTGTAGCCATAGAAAAGCGCACAATGTATATGGAATGCAGATGATTCGCGCCACTTTTAATGGGGTTAAAAAGTTTGCTTTTCCACAACGGCCATTTGTATTGACGAGGGCAGGGTACTCAGGTACGCAACGTTATTGTGCTACCTGGACGGGAGATAATGTTGCTACCTGGGAACATTTATGGATTGCCAATGTGCAAATGCAAAGAATGTGCATGAGTGGCTATTCGTTTGTAGGTTCAGATATTGGTGGTTTTGCAGAACAGCCGAATGGAGAGCTTTTTGCTAGATGGGTACAATTGGGGGTATTTCATCCTTTTTGTAGAGTGCATTCAAGTGGTGATCATGGAGAACAAGAACCTTGGTCGTTTGGTACTGAGGTTACCGATATTGTTAGAAAGTTTATAGAATTAAGGTATGAACTGCTACCGTATCTATATACCATGTTTTACAAGTATATCAAAGAAGGTTTGCCTATGTTGCAGTCTTTGGTTTTTTATGATCAAGAAGATGCGCAGACACATTTTAGAACAGATGAATTCTTATTTGGTGAACAAATATTGGTTTGCCCAGTGCAAGAGCCAAATTCTCAAGGCAGGCGAATGTATATTCCAAAAGGAAAATGGTATAATTATTGGACTGAAGAAGTAGTCGAGGGGGGTGCCGAAAAGTGGGTGTCCGCAGGAATTGATAAGATTCCGCTTTTTATTAAAGAAGGTGCTATGATACCCAAATACCCCGTTCAGCAGTATGTCGGCGAGGTTGAAATAGACCAATTGAAAGTTGATGTATATTTTAAAGACGGTGTTGAAACTTCTACGGTTTATGAAGATCAACAAGATGGGTATGATTATAAAAAAGGGCGTTATAGCCTTCGAAACTTTAAGTTAAAGGGTAAACAAGAAGGGTTGAGCATTCAACAATTTAAAGATGGAAGCTATAGAACGGCATATGAAACGATAAAGCTTCATTTTCATGGATTACCTTTTAAGATAAAGACGATAGAGATAGACAATGATGAAGTTGATTTTAAATCGGTAAAACTCAACGGAAATAACAGTATTGAGATAAGTAAAGACTTTACGTCTTTATATATTTCGGCTAAATAAAATTTTGTAATTTTCTAGTTATAAACACTATACATTATGAGAAAACTTAGTTTAACAATCGCAGTATTTTTAGCTGTTGTGGCTTGTAAAACCAATCCATTTACAGGAAAAAGTACGCTGAATTTTATGCCGAACAGCCAAATTTTTCCAATGGCTTTTGCGCAATATGACCAGTTTTTGACAGAGAACAAGGTGATTACAGGTACTGCAGAATCGCAAATGATTACCAGTGTGGGTCAAAGAATAGCTTCTGCGGCCGAACGGTGGTTAGATGCCAATGGATACCCCGGTTACTTGAACGACTATAAATGGGAATATAATCTGGTAAATGACGAAACTGTAAATGCTTGGTGTATGCCTGGAGGTAAAATAGTTTTTTATACCGGTATTCTGCCAATAACGCAAACTGAAACAGGTGTTGCCGTTGTTATGGGGCACGAGGTTGCCCATGCGCTTGCAGACCATGGAGCGCAGCGTATGAGCGCGGGTATGGTGCAACAACTTGGGGCCGTAGCTGGTAATGTAGCTATTAAAGACCCCAAGGCAAGAAACATATTCAATCAATCGTACGGTATTGGATCTACCGTTTTAGGAATGTTGCCTTTTAGCAGAAGCCATGAAACAGAAGCTGATAGAATAGGTCTTCAAATTATGGCAATTGCAGGTTATAACCCCGACGAGGCTGCGGAGCTGTGGCGAAGAATGAAGGCGAAAAGTGGAGGTCAAGCACCACCTGAATTTATGAGTACCCACCCTTCGAATGATACCAGGATCAACAACTTGACAGCATGGGCTCCTCTAGCAAAACAAGAGGCGGCCAAATTTGGAGTAACTTCATTTAAATAAAGTTGTCAAAAAATAAAAATTAGTAAAAGCTGTTCCTTTCGAACAGCTTTTTTACTTTTATAAATATGACGTCCATCTTAAGTTTAAAAGGAAGTAAAAAGTTATTGAATGCCTGGGCATTTTATGACTGGGCCAATTCGGTATATAGTTTGGTGATTTCATCGGCGATTTTCCCCATATTCTATGGCGCTTTATTCCGTGTAGCCGAGATTGAAAAAGTAACCGTATTCGGGGGCGAAATAGCCAGGGCACCACTGATTAGTTATGTTACTTCAGCCGCTTTCGTTTTTATTGCCATAATTACGCCATTGATTTCAGGTGTTGCTGATTATCTGGGAAATAAGAAGATATTTTTAAAATTCTTTTGTTATCTAGGAGCTGTTTCTTGCGTAGGTTTATACTGGTTTTCATTAGAAAATATTTATTTTGGATTGGCTTGTTATTTCTTCGGTTTGGTAGGTTTTTGGGTAAGTTTTGCTATTAATAATTCTTATCTGCCAGATATTGCTTATCCGGAGCAACAAGATGGTATTAGTGCAAAAGGGTTTTCTCTAGGATATATTGGAAGCGTATTGCTATTGCTTTTTAACTTGAGCATGGTAATGTTCCCTAAGTTCTATGGTTTGGAAGATAGTGCAGGTAATCCTGCAGAAATGAAGGCGATGAAGATTTCTTTTGCCACTGTGGGCATTTGGTGGGCCTTGTTTAGTCAATATACTTTTAAACATCTACCAAAGGGTTACAAAAGAGAAGGGGAAAGGCGTAATATTATATTAAATGGTTTTAAAGAGCTGCAAGGGGTTTGGAAACAACTAGGTACTGAAATAAAACTTAAAAGATATCTCGGTGCTTTTTTTGTTTACAGCATGGCCGTGCAAACGGTAATGTTGATTGCTACTTATTTTGGGGAAGAGGAGGTAGATTGGGGCTCAGACGATTTTAGAACCATTGGTTTAATAGCAAGTATTCTTATTATTCAGGTAATTGCAATTGCTGGGGCATATTTGACCGCATTTTTATCGAAGAAATATGGAAACATAAAGACATTAATTTGGGTAAATCTCGTATGGGTATTTCTTTGTGTATATGCCTATTTTGTTATAACTCCGACTGATTTCTTCATTGCCGCCGGTCTTGTAGGTATAGTGATGGGGGGTATTCAAGCCTTATCTCGTTCTACTTATTCTAAGTTTTTACCTGAAACTACGGATACCACTTCGTTTTTTAGTTTTTATGATGTTGCAGAAAAAATAGGGATTGTAATAGGTACCTTGATGTATGGTGCCGTGGCCCAAGTAACTGGTAGTATGCGTAACAGTACTATTTTCTTAGGGCTTTTCTTTTTGATAGGGGTATTTTTATTATTGCGGGTAAACAAAAAGCCCCAACTTAAAAGTTAGGGCTTCCTCGCTTATTGATTGATGTGGTTGTTTTTTGATTGTAAAATCTTAATAGCTTGAAATATCGCCAGAACCAGATGTTTTAGTGTCAATCTTCTTAGGATTTCCTTTATAGCTAATATCACCTGATCCAGAAACTCTAGCTTTTAGCATTTGATTGGCGGTAACTTTTATATCCGCGGAACCCGATACTTGTGCAGTAACAAATTCGGCATCTAAATCATACGCCTTTATATCACCAGAACCAGATACCTGTACATCAAGGTCGTTTGTTTTTCCTGATAAATTCATATCGCCAGAACCAGACATGGTAGCTTCCACAGATTCTGCTTCAATGGATAACGAAAGATCACCAGAACCAGAAATTCTTGTTTTAAAGTTGTTGGATTTGATTTTGGTTTCGCCCACAACATCTCCAGAACCTGAAAGGGATACCATATCGATAGATTCAACAGGCACGGTAATATAAATTCCAGAATTCCAGTTTGATGGCTTTAGGTTTACACCTTTTTCGGTTTTAATAACTAGTTTGCCATCTTTTACTTCGGTCTTGATATACTCTAAAAGATTTTCTTCGCCTTTTAGAGTCAACTCTCCTTCAGTACCATCTACTAGTTTTACATCGAACCAGCCGGCAACGGCAACGGCATCATAATCTCCAACAGATCTTTCTATGGTTACAGTTTTACCATTTCCTTTTACTCTTTTTCCCCATTGTGCTGTTGCTACAACGGAAAATAATACTAAGCTTAGTGTTGCTAATTTTTTCATGATTGTGTTTTAATTGATTTTAAGTTTAATTTTTATAAAATGATACGCCACCATATTCACTATCAATAGTGACCATATTACCAGAGTTTTCCTTTCCGTAATATCCTTTATAATATTTATCGGAAGACTGTTCTTTGCTAACATTTATCGTGAAATCATCTTTACCGCTGACCCCGGCATACTCCGTAGATATTTCAAAATCAAAATTATATGCGGTATCATAACCTATTTTTATACCTGTGTAATCTGACTTGATATTCACATTACCGGCATCTGAGGCTAATTTGTTAATTTTTACGGATCCATAATCCGAAGCCACATCTACGTTTCCATGTACTTCTCCTAATTTTATACTAATGTAATCCCCATTGCCTTGCACGTTTTTCACATTTTTCACTTCCATGGAACCATAATCGGATTTGTAGTCCAAATTACCCATTTCTCCAATAACTGCATTTGTGTAATCTGCCCTAACAGTAAGATTGCCGGCTTTCTCAATTGTAAATCCTGAATAATCGGCTATAATTTCACCACTATTAATGTAATCGAATGTAGAGCGTGAAGTATAGTCAAAACGCAATTCATTATTTCTTCCATGCAGTTCACCTATTTCCATTTTTCCGTAGTCGCAATTAATTTTTGCGTGTCCGTCAATTCTGTCAAGATAAATGTTGCCATAGTCATTATTAAGGCTAACGCTGTTTTTAACAGGCAATTTTATCGTGTAGTTTACCTGAACATTGACATTATTGCGCTTTCCCCAGTTCCAGCCCCAATTACGATTGTTATCTCCAAAGCGTGTTATAGCAGAAACCATACTGCTGCTGTTCTCAAAATCGATATCAATTTCATTCAACCTATCCTGAACTTTTTCTTCATTGTTACCGTTAGTTTTTATATGTACTTCAATCATGATTTTATCTTGATTCCATGAAGTAATGTTCAAATTACCGTAACTATTTTTTACCTTAAAAAGAGCATCTGAGTTTACGGTAAATTCTTTTTTAATGGTTTTTTCTTTGGTATACTTTCCTTTAGGTCCGCCCCCGCCTTCAATTGCCATCGCAGTAAAAGGAACCAATAAAAGGCTTAATATGATATATTTAAATTGTAAAGTTCGCATCATTATTTGATTTTAAATTTTTAATGTCTTCTATATTGTTGAGTACTTCTTTTAATAAGTCAATTCTCGTCTGAAAATTGATAATCATTGCATTTAGTATTATTTTACTGTTACCTCCTTTAAGTAAATCTTGTTCTAATTTTTGATAATCTCCTTCAAGTTTATTCAGTTGTAATAGGGTATCATCTACCAATTGTGCAGTTTCAGGTGATTTTTCATTCTTTAACTCTTGAACTTGTTCTTCGATTAAACTTGCAAAATAAAATTCTGTTTTAGTCACCTCAGGGGCAATTTCTACCACTTGTTCTTTTATGGTGGCTTGATTTCCAAAGAATTGAATTCCAAGTAGGCATAGTAAAACTAGGGAAGCGGCTATCGACAAAGGTCTTAACCAATTTCTCTTTTTAGGTGGTATAGCTACTACTCCTCTAGATTGGTTCAGTTTTTCTAAAAACCTTTCTTGATGGTTTTGCTCTGGGCTCTCAAAGTCAAAATCATCTTGTAACCTATCGAATAGAATTTTTATTTCGTCCTTCTCTTTCATAACTAAACATTTACATTCAACCTTTTTCTTAGACTTTCTTTAGCTCTTGAAATCGTTGTTCTACAATTTGCATAGCTGATATCCATTATCGTACTGATTTCTTCATAATCGTAACCTTCAATTAAATGTAAGGTCAAAGAAACTCTGTAATTGTCTTTTAAACTTTTCATGGTTTCCATCACTTTTTGAGCCTTCAGTTCAGTATAACCATTATGATCTAAAGCAACTCCGTCATTATCTTCGACCTTGTACAATACTTCTTCTAAATCAGAAGTTTGATTCTTCTGTTGTTTTCTGTAATGATAGATACTGTTGTTAATCACAATTCGTTTTAACCATGCCCCGAAGGTAACTTCACCTTTAAATGTATGCAGTTTCATAAACGCGTTTAAAAATGACTCTTGCATGACATCTTCGGCTTCTGCTGTATGTTTTACAATTCGTAAAGCTGTATTGTACATTGCTTTATAATACCGATTGTAAATTTCTAGCTGTGCGCTTTGTTTTCCTTCTAGACACAATTGCAACAATGCGTCAGTATGTTCATTTTTGTGGCTCAAAAAGTGAATGGTTTGTCTTATAGATTAAGCAATTTACTATTTGTTACACTTTCTTTTATTTTTTTTCATTTCTGGTGGCATAACAATTGCACTTAGGTATTTGAATATGATTAATATGTTGTGCTAAGCCCTTTAATTATAGGATTTTAAACTATTAAGGGTATCAAATAGTAAGAATAAAAACTATTTGTTCGATGACATAATGACCGATATAGCTATTATGGGAGAAGTAAAATTCACAAATTTTGACAATATGTCTTTGCAAGGAATTGATGAAGAGGCAGAATTAATACCACTATTGACTCCGGAGGATGAAGAGGAAATGAATAAGGAGACCTTGCCAGAAACCTTACCAGTTTTGCCTTTGCGCAATACTGTACTGTTTCCTGGGGTTGTTATACCTATTACGGCGGGCAGGGATAAATCCATTAACTTGATAAAGGACGCCAATAATGGCAATAAGACCATTGGTGTCGTTTCTCAGAAAGATGCTGAAACTGAAGACCCTGAGGTAAAGGATATAAATACCTTGGGTACGGTAGCCCGCATTTTGAGAGTGCTGCAAATGCCAGATGGTAATACCACCGTTATCATTCAGGGCAAGAAGCGCTTTGAAATTGCAGAGGTACTTACGGAAGACCCATACATGACGGCGACTATTCGTGAGGCTGCTGAGACCAGACCAGATCAAAAGGATAAAGAGTTTTTGGCTATAATCGAATCTATTAAAGATTTAGCTTTTAAGATAATAAAAGATAATCCGAATATACCCAGCGAAGCTACGTTTGCGATTAAAAATATTCAGAGCAATTCTTTTCTAATCAATTTTGTTTCCTCAAACTTAAATCTTGGGGTGGCTGAAAAGCAACACTTGCTCGAAATTCCAGATTTACAAGAACGTGCATTGGCTACTTTAAAATATATGAATGTTGAGTTTCAGAAATTAGAACTTAAAAACGATATTCAATCAAAGGTCCGCAGTGATATGGACCAGCAGCAACGTGAATACTTTCTTCACCAGCAGATGAAAACTATTCAAGAAGAATTGGGCGGTGTTTCTTATGAAGAAGAGGTTGATGAAATGCGAAATAAAGCCAAGAAAAAGAAATGGGGCAAAAAGGTAAAAGAGCATTTTGAAAAAGAACTCGCTAAAATGCAGCGTATGAATCCGCAAGTAGCGGAGTACTCTATCCAAAGAAACTATCTGGACTTATTTTTAGACCTCCCTTGGAACGAATTTTCAAAAGATAAGTTCGATTTAAAACGCGCAGAAAAAATTCTTGACAGAGATCATTACGGATTAGAAGATGTAAAAAGAAGAATTATAGAGTATTTGGCAGTTTTAAAACTGCGTAACGATATGAAGTCTCCTATTCTTTGTCTTTATGGCCCCCCAGGTGTCGGTAAAACCTCATTAGGAAAATCTGTTGCCGAAGCACTTGGTAGAGAATACGTACGGATGTCTTTAGGAGGACTTCGGGATGAGGCTGAAATTAGAGGTCACCGAAAGACCTATATCGGTGCAATGCCAGGTAGAATAGTACAAAGTCTTAAAAAGGCGGGTACTTCAAACCCTGTTTTTATTTTAGATGAAATCGATAAGCTATCGAATAGCCATCAGGGAGACCCCTCATCAGCTATGTTAGAGGTTTTAGACCCCGAACAGAATAGTGAGTTCTACGACAATTTCTTAGAAATGGGTTATGACCTATCTAAGGTCATGTTCATTGCGACGGCTAACAATTTGGGGTCGATTCAACCAGCTTTGCGAGACCGAATGGAAATTATTAATGTAACCGGATATACCATTGAAGAAAAGGTGGAAATTGCAAAAAGGCATTTGTTGCCTAAGCAGCTTAAAGAACATGGTCTTGAAACGAAACATCTTAAGATTGGAAAGCCTCAAATGGAGAAAATTGTAGAAGGGTATACTCGCGAATCTGGGGTACGCTCTTTAGAAAAGCAATTGGCCAAAATGGTGCGTTATGCAGCTAAAAATATTGCAACTGAGGAGGAATATGATATTAAGGTAGCCAATGATACTATTGAAAAGGTGTTAGGCCCGGCCCGTTTAGAAAGGGATAAATATGAGAACAATGAAGTTGCAGGGGTAGTTACCGGACTGGCTTGGACAAGTGTCGGTGGTGATATTCTTTTTATAGAATCTATTTTATCAAAAGGAAAAGGTACTTTGAATATCACAGGAAACTTAGGTAAGGTGATGAAAGAATCGGCTACCATCGCATTGGAGTACATAAAATCAAATGCAGATTCTTTTGGAATCAACCCCGAGGTTTTCGAAAAATACAATGTTCATATCCATGTTCCGGAAGGAGCAACCCCAAAAGATGGGCCAAGCGCTGGTATTACCATGCTAACCTCCTTAGTTTCCTTATTTACCCAACGTAAAGTGAAGAAAAGTTTGGCAATGACGGGTGAGATTACCTTACGCGGTAAGGTACTTCCTGTTGGTGGTATAAAAGAGAAGATTCTAGCGGCAAAAAGGGCTCGGATTAAAGAATTGATTCTATGCGAGGACAATAGAAAAGACATTTTGGAAATTAAAGAAGACTACTTAAAGGGACTTACCTTCCA
>CALBVX010000068.1 GCA_937969515.1 uncultured Croceitalea sp.
TTGAGGTTATAAAACAAACAAAATAGAATTACTAAGTTTATTACTCAAAGACCGCCATTTGGCGGTCTTTTTTTATTAGTCCTTTCTAAGGAGGTATTGACCGAGAAATCTACAACTATTACTCACTTTTCCTTTGACTCCGCTCAGGGTGACAGTTGGAAATTTATTAGATTAAATGCCAGTGTAATTTCCTGGAGTAATTTGTTTTAGTTCTTTTTTGATAGTATCAGAAACTTCTAGGGTTTCAATAAAACTAGCTATAGAAGCTTGATTGATTTTTTCATTTGTTCGGGTAAGTCCTTTTAAGGCCTCATACGGATTTGGGTATCCTTCTCGGCGTAAAATAGTCTGAATTGCTTCCGCTACAACCGCCCAATTATTTTCTAAATCTTCTTCGAATTTATCAGCATTTAATACCAATTTATTTAAGCCCTTTAAAGTAGATTGAAATGCAACCAATGTATGCGCAAATGGTACCCCTACATTTCGTAAAACAGTACTGTCCGTTAAATCACGCTGTAATCTAGAGATAGGTAATTTTGCAGACAAATGTTCAAATAACGCATTAGCTAAGCCTAAATTACCTTCAGAATTTTCAAAGTCAATAGGGTTTACTTTATGGGGCATGGCTGACGAACCTACTTCTCCCTTCTTAATTTTTTGTTTAAAATAATCCATAGAAATATAAGTCCACATATCTCTATTTAAATCAACAATAATCGTATTTATCCGTTTTAAGCAATCAAATAGCGCGGCCATATGATCATAATGCTCAATTTGAGTAGTTGGAAAGGAATGATAAAGGCCTAATTTTTCTTGTACAAATTCTTTTCCGAACGACCTCCAATCAATTGATGGGTAAGCGACTTGGTGTGCATTATAGTTCCCTGTGGCTCCACCAAATTTAGCTGCCGAAGGAATATCATTTAGTAAATCAAACTGTTGCTTCAATCGTTCTACATAGACCTCAATTTCTTTTCCCAAACGGGTAGGGGAGGCTGGTTGACCATGGGTCCTGGCAAGCATTGGAATGTCATTCCACTCGGTTGCCAGACTTTTTAATTTTTCAAAAACCTCAAAATATACAGGCACATAGACATCGTTCATTGCAGCCTTTATAGAAAAAGGAACGGCAGTATTGTTAATGTCTTGTGATGTCAATCCGAAATGAATAAACTCTTTGAATTCGCTAAGACTAAGCTCGTCAAATTTTGTCTTAATAAAATACTCTACTGCTTTTACATCGTGATTTGTAGTCTTCTCAATTTCTTTTATTGCCAAGGCATCTTCTGATGAAAAATTTTGATAGATTTTTTGAAGCGCAGAAAATTTCGAAGTGTCAAAACCTGATAGTTGCGGTAGTGGAATTTCACAAAGTGCTATAAAATATTCGATCTCAACATGAACTCTATATTTAATTAGGGCTTCCTCAGAAAAATAATTTCCTAAAACTTCTGTTTTACCACGGTAACGACCGTCAATCGGAGATATAGCGTTCAATTGATTTAAAGACATCTGACAATATTTAAGCGGCAAAGATAATTATCAGTAGTCAGTAATCAGTTGTTAGTTATAATATTTTTAATTCACTGCCTACTGCCTAGTGCCTAACGCTTTAAGAGCTAGTAGTGTTTTCTGCGCTCTATTTTTGTACCCAACAGTTCCCGAATGAATGGAATTTTCTAGAATGGGCTCCAGTTCAGGATGAATCCATTTAAATTCTGTACCCAAATGTAGTAAGCTGGTCATGGCAAATACCTTGGAAGCTACTTTTCGAGAACCTATCAACCAATCAAAACAGGCACCAACGATTTTCTCAAGAGAAGCTTTATCCAAACCCGCAATATACTCTGGGTCTTGTTTTTTATATTTTGCTAAAACCAACAACTCACAAACATGGGCAATTGGCCTAATACAAGATTCTGAATTCAAGTTTTCTAATCCATTGGCAAAATCTTTAGAATAGGGCAGTAGCAAGCTCAAGTTTTTGCGCATTAAATGGTCGAAAACCCAACTTGCGTTAAAGGTACCTTCTTTATCCTCTATCCAAATGGCCTCTAAAAGTGTACCGACCAGCTCAGGAAAATGAATTAATTCACTGACCAATAGCATAATCTTTTCTTTTGATAAACGACCCGAATTTAGTCTTGTATATAGTTCGTCAGCGGTCATTAAAGTGGGGAACTATTTTCTATTAATTGAGATACCAATATAGGAACACCAACAGCAGCATTTTTTTCAATGACTTTCAAATTCGTATAATCCGATGGGTTTACACTTGGTTTTGTGTCAATAAAATAAATTGGTATTCCTTGAGGGGCATAATTCGCCAAACTGGCCGCTGGATATACCTGCATTGAGGTGCCAATAATGATGAGAACTTCTGCTTGAGATGTTATTTCTATGGCAGGCTCTAGCATAGGCACCATTTCGCCAAACCAAACGATATGGGGCCTAAGTTGATTTCCATTACTATCGGTATCACCTAAGTTTAAATCTATAGTCCAGTCCTGCACAGCGCTTTCATCAACAATGCTTCTAACTTTTAACAGTTCTCCATGTAAATGAAGTACATTGGCACTTCCAGCTTGTTCATGTAGGTTGTCTACATTCTGGGTGATTATAGAGACATCAAAATAACTTTCTAACTTTACCAAAGCATGATGTCCATCATTTGGTTTGACCTGTAATAATTGTCTTCTACGTTGATTGTAAAACTCGAATACTAATTCCGGATTTTTAGCAAAACCTTCGGGTGAGGCAACTTCCATGACATCGTGGCCCTCCCATAGCCCATTGGCGTCTCTAAAAGTTTTTAGACCACTCTCAGCGCTCATTCCGGCTCCAGTCAATACTACTATTTTTTGCTTCTCCATAAATTCAAAATTAGCATTTTCAGATTTTATTATATTGCCTTATGCAATTCGATCATGATTTGTTATCGTATTTAGAAGAATTTCTTTCTGAAGAAAGGAAGCAACGTTTTATGCAGGTACTCGCGAACCGAACGCGTTTTATCACGGTCGCAATAGAAGATGTTTATCAGTTGCACAATACAAGTGCTGTTATACGAAGTTGCGATGCTTTTGGTGTTCAAAATGTACATGTGGTCGAAGACCGGTTTGGAAAACGATTGGACAAAAATATTGCCATGGGCGCAGAACAGTGGATAGATGTTTCACGTTACCAAACTACTAGTGACTGTATTAGCAGTTTAAAAGGCGATGGGTATCAGATTATTGCCACTACTCCCCATAATAATTCAAATCTTTTAGCGGACTTTAAGATTACAACTAAAACGGCCTTGTTCTTTGGCACCGAAAAAGAAGGATTAAGTGATGAGGTCTTAAAAAAAGCAGATGGGTTTCTCAAAATACCAATGGTGGGGTTTTCAGAAAGTTTAAATATTTCTGTTTCTGCGGCCATTATTATTCAAGAGCTTTGTGATGACTTGCGTAAATCTAAGCTTCCATGGCAACTATCCGATATGGAAATTCTAGAAAAGAAGTTGGATTGGACTAAAAAATCTATCAATAATGTGGAAGGCATTATCGGTCGTTACTTTCAATAAATCATCTTTTTGTACATTTAAATAACCAATAAATAAAACAAGATGATGACATTTCTCTACATTCTTGGTGGCATTGTATTGCTTATTTTAATTTTAGGCATGATTGCGCCAAAAGCTTATGATGTATCACGTTCTGTGATAGTAAACAAACCGAAAAACGAAGTTTTCAAGTCTTTAAGATCTCTTAAAGAGCAAGAAAAATGGTCTCCATGGGAAAAGAAAGACCCCAATATGAAAAAAGAATTTACCGGAATAGATGGTGAAGTTGGTGCAAAGAGTGCTTGGGTCGGTAATAAGGATGTAGGTGAAGGTGAACAAGAGATTACTAAGATTATAGAAAATAAAAGAGTAGAGGGAAAGCTACGTTTTTTTAAGCCATGGAAATCTGAAGCAGATTGTTATTTCAATGTTGAAGATGATACAAGTTCTTCAACTAAAGTTACATGGGGGTTCTCTGGAAATAATAAGTTTCCCTTCAGTATTTTTATGTTATTCTTTAGTATGGATAAAACCGTTGGGAAGGATTTTGAGGAAGGATTAGCAAGTTTTAAGGCATTGATGGAAAAATAATAAGTTACTATGGAACAAAATTTAATAGGATGGGTAGAGATTCCTGTAACCAATATGGCTCGGGCCAGAGATTTTTATGAGGCTGTTTTCGAAATTAAAATTACCATTCAAGATTTTGGGGGCACCCTTATGGGTGGGCTCCCTTCTGAAAATGGAAAACCCGGTGCCTCAGGCTCTTTAATCCTGCAACCAGAGTGGTATATACCGAATCGCAAGGAAGGTGTACTTATTTATTTTTCTTGCGACGACGTGCAAAATGCGCTAGATAGAATAGAAAGTGCCGGGGGTAGAATCTTACAGCCCAAAACTAAAATTAGTGATGAAATTGGTTTTATGGGATTGTTTCATGATTCTGAAGGAAATAGAATAGCATTGCATTCACCCCCAGAATAGTCTATTGTTTTAGCCATTTTTTTCGATTTAAAATGACCTCTTTAGAGGCTTCATCATCAAGAGTAATTGCGTATTTAGGGTCTTTTGTGAGGGTTACTTCTGTTTTTTGCACTTTGCCCTGGCGGCTATAGGTTAGCCTTAATTTATCTCCATTCTGAGTGGATTTTAAAAAATCAGAAAAGTTTGTTGAGCCTACCATTGGAATATCGTTGACAATTAAAATTACATCGCCTTTTTCTAATCCGGCAGTATAGGCAGGCGAATCGACCAAGGTATTATTGTTGATAGTATTTTTAGCAATAACACCTCCAAAATACCCCGTTTCAGTATCTTGGGTCATTTTTAAACCAACATTTGCAAATAGGGTTTTGTAATCTGGCATGTTACTTTGGTAGATGTAATTTTCAAAAAAATCGTCTCCAAAAGATTTTCCGGCATACGCATTTAAAGTGAGATGTAAGTCTTTAATGGTATAGGGCATCTCCTTTTCACCAAATTTGCCCCAAACCTCTTTAAAGAAATCGTCTAAATTCAAGTTCTTTTTTCTTAAAGAGAGATCTAAAGCAAGTCCAAGAACACTGCCATAAGAGTAATATGAAATAAAGGTGTTATTTCTATTTTGTGGGTCTAGAGAAGTTGCCGCATCTACAAATGGGGCCTGATAGCTCATTTCAATTGGGTTGAAAAACTTAGTGCCATTAGAGTTCCAGACATAATTAAAAGCGCCGTTTAATCCAGAAACATACTCTTCAGGCGTTATCAGACCGGCCCTACAAAGAATTAAGTTAGTGTAGTAGGAGGTAAAACCTTCGGCAAACCAAAGTTCTCCGCTCATATCTACATTGTCAAAATCAAAAGGCTCCAACGATTTTGGCCGAATACGTTCTACATTCCATGCATGAAAGAATTCATGCGATACTGTGCCAAGGTTTCTTTGGAGTCCTCCATTTGCTAAACTTCTTGTTGAAGTTAATATGGTCGAATTACGATGTTCCATACCATCTCCATTTACGTTAGGCATATAACAGGCTAAGAAAGTATATTCATCAAAGTCAAAATCCGGTAGTTCGCCAAAAACCTTTTCCTGTTCTTTTACAATGCGTTTTACACTTTCGAAGTATTGATTTAATTCATCCTCGCTGCCGTTATGGTGCAAAACAAAGCGTATGTTTTGACTTTTTCCGTTTGAATTTATTTTGAAAGCTCTAAGCCCATAATTACTTAGCTCTATGGGGCTATCCATAAAATAGTAAAGGTCGGGGGCCCAATATAAGTTCTCTTTTTGTTTTTTTAATTGCGTAGCAACTTTCCATTTATAGTCTTCGGGAGTATCAAAAGAAATTTCGATAGGACGATTCTCTAACGAAGGGGCAAACATAAAACTTGCAGGAATGTTCAAATGCGCATGGGTTTCATCGATCTGTGAGTAGGTACCATCTCCGCGATTTGCAAATAAAGTATATTGAATGCTTACTTCTCCATCGTGACCGTAAATATCCCATTGATAAGGGTTTGGCCTATGAAAAGAAATTTCTTTCCCCTTGCTATCCATTGCCTTAAAACCGTAAACGTTTTTTGCAAAAGAGTGAAAAGCGTACCTACCAGGTGAACTATTGGCCATGCGTACAGACAAGGTATCTGTGGTTATCTTTGGAAAAGTCAAAATGAACTCACCCTCGTGATGAACAGCATTATCAAATGAAACCTTGTAAGAATTGGTTTGGCCATTTAAACTTACAAAACAAAAAAGTAAGGTGGCCAAAATGGTTATTTTACGCATTGTTCACTATTTAAATAAGATTGCTTGATTTTACTCCATCAATTCCAAGAGTGCGGTATCAAAATCGTTTTCTAAAATAACCTTACCGTTTTTTACAACAACTTCGGTCTCGGAATAGGTATCGTATAACTTAGTGCCTTCACCAAAAAAACCTTTGACCCACAAAGATTTTTTGCCTTTGGGCAAGTCGAGGCCAACGGCTACTTTATCCTTATAATCACCATTGATGTACATTCTAGAAAATACGTATGGCGCTTTTGCCAAGCGCTTATGCTTACCGGCTCCGATAGCTGGGTGATTGGCTCTAAATTGCCCCAATTTTTGCCAGTGCCTATGAATTTTTTTAATCTTAGGAATACTATCTAAATCTTCCCAATTCATAAATGAACGTAAGGTGGCATCACCTTCTGTGCCTTCTATAATTAAAGGTCGAGAAGTCTCTTCACCATAATATACCTGTGAGGCTCCCGGAGTCAATAATAATACATTTGCCGAGTGGAAAGGTTTTTTACGCTCCTTATCAAATGGGCTTCCATCATCATGTGATGTTAGATAATTCACTACACTTTTTCCATTTAACTTGGTGTTAAGCAAGTAATTGTACTTCTTAAAAATGGCATCATAATCTTTGGCAGCGTCTGTTTTTAGCTCAAAATTGATGAGGCTTTTGAAACCATTTTCATAGTAATCTACTTCCTTATCGCCGAAGTCAAATAGCCTTCCGGAAGATATTCCGTAGTTGTAAACCTCTCCAACCATGTAAAATGGATTATCATCGAGAACTTCATCAGGGTGCTTCTTTTTCCATGTTTCAAAGGCATAGTCAGCTTCTTTTTTAAGTTCTGCCCAAGCATTTTCGTTCACATGTTTTACAGTGTCGACCCGAAAGCCATCTACACCAAATTCGTTTATGTAATCAGTCAGCCATTTGATAATATAAAATCGTGGAGCCCTAGGGTATCCGGTTCTTTCGAAGAATAAATGTAACTCATCCAGTTCTTGACTCAATCTCCCTTCATCTTTCCATTTAGCAAGAAGTGCATCAGGGAGTTCAACAGGCGTATCAGATTCCGTTAAAATATCGGGTAGGTTTTTGACCAAAGTACAGGCCGTAGTGTTTTCATAAGTAGTAAACTCACAAGGAGGCCCCGTTCTTACCCAATTATCAGGCCATACAGGATCCATTTCGGTTACCGGGCCTGTGTGATTCAATACTACATCGAGCAATATTCTAATTCCCTTAGCGTGCGCGGTTTTTACAAGTTTTTTTAGTTCTTGTTTGTCACCAAAATTGGGATCGATGGCGGTCCAATCTTTTGTCCAATAGCCATGGTATCCGTAGGTTTTTCCGGTTCCCTCATCTACAACACCATGAACCTGTTCA
>CALBVX010000069.1 GCA_937969515.1 uncultured Croceitalea sp.
CGCTACGGGGTTTTTTATGAGGTAGCAAATAAAAGATTTGCGTAATCGAATTAAATCTTGAAAACGATTAAAGGTCTTTTGCCAGTTCGAGTGATTTTGAGGAACGAAAAATAATATCGAGAACCCAACAAAAGAACTTAACCATTTCTCGATACATATTTTACGCTTTAGCGTAAAATCCACTCGAAATGACACCGTTTGGTGTTGAGAACAAATAACTATGTACGTTTTCTAAAAAGCTTAGAAATGACTCCATTCACATCTTCAGAAATTCTAAGCCGATATACAATGCCTACGTACATCACCACTAGAAGCATAGATTTAAGGATGATATTTAAGATTGGATGAAACGAAAAATACAAATAGCTGAACAAGGCCCCCAATACGCCTAAGGTGGCGAAAACTTTACCTGTGGCAATTGTAAACGGTTGAATTTCAAATTTCATGTGCACGTACCAAAGCTTTAAAAGGTTAAAAAGACAAATAGCGATAAAGCTTGCCAGAGCAGCACCTTCTAGACCTAAGTTGGGAATCAGCCATAAGTTTAAAAGAATGGTTAAAACAGCAAGACATACCCCAAACAACAATACAGTCTTATAATATTTTGAATTATATAAGATGGCATTGTTATTGCCCAATAACGAATCAAAAACCTTGGCTAGGCCTATCAGTAAAACAATATAAAATCCACCTCGGTATGCTTCTGGCAATAATTTATTCAGTTCCGCCAAATTCAAAATAATCAAAAGAAAAAGTATCCCTGAAGCGATGAAAAGCGTTAAAGACGTTTTTTGATATAACTTCTTTAATTCTGAAAAATTAGCCATATTCAACAGTTCAGCGGTAAGCGGATACGTAATATTGTGCATCGCCCGGGAAGGAACAATAATAACGGTTGCAATAAAAACCGCTACGCTGTAATAGGCAACATTTTCAATCTCAATAAATTGATTGATCATTACTTTGTCTATTTCCAATAGGATTAGCGCCGCAGAACCGCCAAGAATTATTAATACGCTATAACCCAGGATTTGTCTAGTTTCTTTTGGGAAATTAAAATCCAGTTTTAAAGTTCTTAAACTATAGGCATAAAACTTAATGATCAAAGTTCTTATAAGGTAAACCCCGACTAGGGCCATTAAAAAGAAGTCAAGTGAAATGATTTCAAAATAGTAAAGCCCTAGCAAAATCATGATACAGAGCCGCGCGAATACTTCTTTCAAAAAATTACCGAATACCGATTTCAGATGTACTTTACACCAAGCATAGAACACTTCAAAATAAGCTAATGCAAAACCTACAAAAAAAATATGCCAGACATAGTCCTTTACGATTGAGTTTTTTTGTGCTAAAAATTCACCGATTTCATCATAAAAAACCCAAGTAGTAAATGCTATCGGAATTAGGGTAATCAAAGGACTCAGCAGCATCAAGGTCAGAAAAGCGTCTTTCTCCTCTTCTTTCTGATTGCTGTAGTACTTAACCATAGTATTATGGACTCCGAATGCCAGCAAAGGCATCAGAATTGCGCCTGTAGCGAGAATTACACCTACTAAACCATAGTATTCATCAGGTAGTATTTTGGTATATAAAAAGAGGATGTTGATTGCACCAATAGCAAAGCCGATATAGGTTATGGTGGTATTCTTAAGCGACTGTTTTAAGACGATTCCCATCTAATACAATTGGCGAGTTGACCGGTTAATTCTTTTCTACTATATTTTTCAATTCCTTTCGGATTAAGCCGTAATTCCCCTTTTTGATATAGCTCAAACCATTCTAAAAGTACATTTTTTAAGCCGGACTCATCATTTGAAACCAAACCTAACCCAGAATCTGTCTCTTTTATAATTTCAGCAGCTTCCCATCCTTCCGGACCAATAGCGAGTATTGGCCTTTTAGCATTTAAATATTCAAAGAGTTTACCCGGTAGAATTCCACGTGTTTCAGCTGAATCGATTTCCAATAACAATAATACTTGTGATTTAGGCTGAAGTTCTAAAACCTCAGTATGGGCCAAGTAACCTAATTCGTCCACAAAAGACGCTAAGCCATGTTGTTTTAACGAAGCAAAGACTTCTTTGCCCACTACCCCAACCAATCGAACTTCAAGTGCTTCCTTAAAAGCCTCATTCTCTTTGGTCAATTCACCTAAAACCTTCCAAAGTACCTCAGGATTTCTATCCGTTAGCAACGAGCCGATGTGTGCAATACTGAACTTTTTATCCAATTCAGTTTTGACAACGGCACCATCGTAGCCATTGGTGATAACTTGAATAGGTTTATTGGTAAGTTTTTCAAATTCTTTTTTAGTGTTATTGCTTGTAACCACAATTTTATCTGCCGTACTCAAAACAAGCTTTTCCAATTCTTTGTGTTTCTGACGTGAAGATTTTGTCAGTTTTAGCTTCTTATGATAGCCAATAGAGGTCCAAGGATCACGAAAATCAGTAATCCAACTGATACTTTTTTGCCGCTTTAAACCCAACCCGATAAGATGGATACTGTGCGGAGGCCCGGTAGTAATGACTGTTTTAATATCCTCTTTTTCGATAAAATCGGAAAGAAACTTTACAGATGGTTTTACCCAATATTTTCTGGCGTCGGGGATAAAGAGATTTCCTCTGACCCATAACAATGCCTTTTCTAAAAACGATTGCTTTTTATGTTTTTGAATGATACCCGAACTGATGCGTTGCGTTTTCTTTTTTGAAAATATGGCAGCAAGTTTGTAAGGCTCAAAAATGGGTTGTTTCAGTATTTTGATTCCTTCGGGAATTTCAGCTTCTAAAGAAGAATCGTTTATGGGATAATTCGGGTTCTCTGGAACATAAACTATAGGTTCAATATCAAAGTCTCTCAGATATTTTACAAATTTCAACCACCGCTGTACCCCAGGCCCACCAGCCGGAGGCCAATAATATGCTATGACGAGAATTTTTTGCATTATTCCTTCGCTTTACGCTTAGGTTTCCAAAAGGTGAATACCAATCCAATTAAAATTACAAGGGCTAGTGCAATATTACTTCCTAGTGCCACTTGACTTCCTATTTTAACCACCTCTGGGTTGAATTGAAAAACAATAGTATGTTCACCTACAGGAACTTTCATCCCCCTTAGGACATAATTGACTTTAATATGTTCTGCTTCTCTACCATCTATTGTGGCAATCCATCCTTTAGGGTAATGCATTTCAGAAAACACAACGAACCCCTCATTCGTATTGGAAGTCTTGTATTCTAAATAATTTGGTCTGTAGTCCACCAATTTTGCTGTGGCCAAAGAATCTACCTCATAAGACAATTTTGTAATTCTTGGGTAGCTTTTTGTGTTGACTATTGCAGTCGTTTTTGAATTTAGTCCTTCTAAACCTTGAATTTCTTCATCGGCATTGTTGACAGGTTCAATTTTTTGCACAAACCAAGCGTTGCCATTTCTATCATCATTGACCGCTGGAAAGCTTCTTCCCTCATCGTCTTGCTGAATAATATATTTTACGTTCAGCATATTCAGTACCTCTACATTATTATCATAAAGGTGATACTCGAATAAATCTTCTAGTTTACCCGGTTTGGCCGCATGATAACCGCCAAGAGACTGATGAAAATAAGACGTTCTAGCTCCGTTCACCCCTTCTTGTGGATCAAAAACCCTGAATATTTCTTTATCCTGACGAATGGCATTATCAAGATCAGAAGCCTGAAAAGGTCTTTCAACAACTCTTGCCCTTACAAAGTCATCTTTATTCACATACCGAAGATTTACCCCGACCAAATCAAACAAAATAAGGGCACCTAAAGCAATAACTACTGCGTTCTTTTTTAGTTTCTCCCTCAAAAATAAAAAGAGGACACCAGTAGTAAGTACCGCATAGATTAAAGAACGTATCGTATCACTAACATAAACAGCTTCTCTATCCCGCTCTATCATGGCCATTAAATCTTCGGGGAAACCTCTTTGTACCATGCTGGCATCTCTAAAGCTTTCAAAATCAAAGAACCCTTTCATTACGAAAATTAAGACAAGTATTCCGCCAGTTATGATGCCCGAAAGTTTGAAGGCATTCATTTTTACCTTCTTTTTTACCGAAGATTTAAACAGCTCTCTCAAACCTAGAATTCCTAAAATAGGAACGCACAATTCAAGTACAATCTGAATTGAAGAGACAGCTCGAAATTTATTATAAAGCGGAAAATAATCTATCATAAAATTGGTGAGCGTTGGAAAGTTTTTTCCCCAAGATAAAAACAGGGACAAGATGGTGCCTCCAACGAGCCACAAAACAAACTTTCGCTTTACCAAGAATACGCCCAAAAGAAACAAGAAAAATAGCACGACCCCGATATAAGCCGGGGCGGAAGTACCTGGTTGGTCTCCCCAATACAGGGGCAAATCTTTTGAAAACTCTATTGCACGTGTTGGTGGCAGACCTTGCCCAATTAAGAACTCATAAGCTTTAGAATCTTTCCCTAAATCCTCATGATTAGAACCTCCGAACATTCGAGGCACCAACAAATCCAATGATTCCGTTATTCCATAGCTGTAATGGGTAATATAGTCTCTATCCAGACCATCTTTGATTTCTTTTGCCGAACCATCAGGATTAATGGTAAGTTCCGATTTTCCGCGGGTACTCCAATCCGCATATTCTTTCGTGGCCATCAAAGAGGTTGCATTGGTGGCTATTCCTAAAATTACCGCTAAAATTAAAATGCCAACAGAAGTAAAAAAGTGTTTTAGCTGTTTGTCCTTAATTGCATAAATCAAATACACCAAGCCCAGTATTAACACCAACAGCATAAAATAATACGTCATTTGGTAATGATTGGCACTTATTTCCAAGGCCATGGCAATAGCCGTTAAAATAAATCCGAGCAGGTATTTTTTTCTAAAAACAAGTGTAATTCCCCCTAAAACCATGGGCAAATAAGCCAAGGCATGTGCTTTTGCATTATGCCCTACACCTAAAATGATAATAAGATAGGTAGAGAAACCAAAAGCCAGCGCGCCGAGTACTGCAAGGCGATATTCCACTTTCATACAAAGCATGAGAATATAAAAGCCGATAAAATAAAGAAACAGATAGTCTGCCGGGCGCGGTAAAAATCTGATTAAACGATCTAGTTTTTTTACATAGTCATGGGGATAGTTTGCCCCTAATTGATAGGTTGGCATACCACCAAATGCGCTATTGGTCCAATACGACTCAATGCCTGTATTCGCCTTAAAGTCATTACGCTCTTTGGCCATACCCTTGTACTGGGCAATATCTGACTGAAAGATAGCCTTGCCTTGTAAGACCGGATTAAAGTATGCCAGTGCGGTAATTATAAAAAGTGCAATGACAATTAAATTGGTAAAGATTGCTTTAGCGGAAAGCTTCATAGAATGCTGTTGAGTAACCAAAGATCACTCAATTTCTTCAAAATCTATATATTCTCCAACTTTTTTTGACGGATTAGATTTTGGCCTGCTTTTTTTATGGCCTGGGCTCTGTGCTTTTTGTTGCGATTTTGTATGGGTATCGAAATTACCGAATTGTTGCCCAAAACGTTCTTCCGTCTTTTTGACCGCATAGTTAAGCAACTTCGGCGCTAACCACTTTAAAAGTAATTTAACCCCGTAGTATACTAAGATTAGTATTAAAATCGTTTGTAATAAAACCATATTACTGTTGCTATTGATTCAAAATTACATTGTAAGTATCTCAAACCCACAAAAAGTTTCATAAAATAGTATTAAAATCGGTGCTATGGCCTTTCAAAAAAAAGTTTTTCTATTACTCCTTTTACCATTTTTGGTTTCTGCTCAATACACGGATGTTATAAATTCAAATAGACCTGGAGTTTCTGTTAGCGCATATGCAGTTGGTAAGAATGTGGTGCAAGCGGAAATTGGGTTGCTCTATGAAATACAGAATCATTCTGATATTAATTACGATTCCAATATTTTTGGAGGAGACATTTCTCTTCGATATGGCTTGCTTTTGGAAAAACTAGAGTTAAATTATGAAGGTACTTATGTCAGCCAGAATATCACTTTTAACAATCTGAATTTAGAGGAGACCAGAACAGATTTTAGACGAAATAGAATAGGTTTAAAGTATCTAATCTTTGATCCATTTAAAAACCCCGAAGCCAATAAGCCTAACTTATATAGTTGGAGGGCCAATAATAAATTTCAGTGGAAAAACCTGATTCCGGCAGTTTCGGTTTATGGCGGTGCTACCTTTAATTTGGGTGAAAATCCTTTTTATAGAGAAGATGCCACAATTTCTTATCGTGGTATGGTTGCAATGCAAAGTGCACTTTCGCCAAGGTTGGTCTTAATTTCTAATATCGCCTATGATAGAATCACTACGGACTTCCCTGAATTAAGTTATACCGTTTCATTATCGCATGCCTTTAAAAACCCAAAGTGGAGTGTTTTTGTGGAGCATCAAGGTATTAATAGTGATAGATATAATGATTTATTACTGCGTGGTGGTATTGCGCATTTGTTTAGTCCCAATTTTCAAGTTGATGTCAATTTTGGAGGAAGTTTTAAGACCACTCCTTCTCGCATATTTGCTTCTACAGGACTTTCCTATCGTTTGGATTTTCATAAAGATGAATTGATCCAAACTAAAAGTGACGACAGTAGCGGTAAAATCAAGAAGAAGAGCATGAAGAAGAAAGGTAAAAAGAAAAAGAAGAAAAACGAGCTGGACTTCTAAATCAGAGAAATATTCATTTTTCATCCTTCGCTAATATCCTTAATATTGTAAGGCAATCAAAGTGTCAATTCAAGCGCGGTCGAGAATGGTACCTATTTTATATTAAAAACTTCTCGGCGGCGCTCGATTTGGCATTCACAAACTACAATGCATGGTCACCACCAAAGAAGTACTATCCCCTGCCGATTTTAAGGCTTTTGTAAAATTCCCTTTTTCGCTATACAAAGACAACAAGTATTGGGTACCTCCCATCATTAAAGACGAACTAGAAACTTTTGATAA
>CALBVX010000070.1 GCA_937969515.1 uncultured Croceitalea sp.
GTTTACTGTTTTTCAGAATACTTCGACCGAATATTCCTTACTTCAATTTCAGAAACCTGCGCATCGTTTTTATTGCCCCACGAGTTTTGAATGAAGTTCATAACATTAGCAACTTCAAGGTCGGATAATTTTACTGCTTTCATTTTACGGTTATAGTTAACCCCATTTACAGTGATTTCCCCTTTTAGACCGAATAAAATACCGCGTAAACTTGATTCTTGATTGTTTGCTAAGTAATCAGAATTTGCTAAGGGTGGAATACGTTTTTCTTTCCCTAAACCACTTTTTCCATGGCAGGCGGCGCATTTTCTAACGTATATTTTTTCGCCTAAGACCATGCTATTTTTTAAACTCGATTGTGCGTAAAGATGTGAACATCCAAATAATAATAGAACCAATAACAGTTTCATTGATTTTTCGGGATAAGCTTGTAAATACCTTTTCCTTCAACACTCACATAGATAAACCCATCAGGGCCTTGTCGAACGTTTCTGACCCTTCCCAAACCATCCAAGAGCTTTTCTCGGTAAACTACCTTATTATTCTTGAGCTCCAATCTTTCCAAATATTGAAAGGCCAAAGAACCGACCAATAGGCTTCCTTTCCAACCTTTGTATTTTTCCGATGTTACAAAAGTCATTCCGCTAGGGGCTATAGATGGGGTCCATTGGTACAGTGGTTGTTCCATTCCGGGTCTAGAGGTCTCATCTGTTATTTTTGTCCCAACGTAGTTGATTCCATAGGTAATAATAGGCCAGCCATAATTTCTACCTTTTTTGATAATATTTATTTCATCACCGCCTCTAGGGCCGTGTTCGTGGTTCCAAATGTCTCCGGTTATGGGATTTTTAACCAAGCCTTGCGGATTTCGATGCCCATAACTGTAAATAGCTTTTTTTGCGCCTTTTTTGTCTATAAATGGGTTGTCATCCGGAATTCGACCATCATCATGAATTCGGTATATTTTGCCCCCGTCTCTGGTAATATCCTGCGGATTTACATCTCTGTTGCCCCTGTCTCCAATTGAAAAATAGAGAAAACCGGCATCATCAAACTCTAATCTAGAGCCCCAATGCTGCCCTTTAGTAGTATTGGGTACTCCTTTATAGAGTGTTTCTTTAGCAACCAGTTCATTGTTTTTTAGCTTGGCACGCATGATGGTTGTATTTCCACCATTCCCATCGCCATCAGATGAAGAATATGAAAAGTAGATCCATCCATTATTATCATAATCTGGATGTAGTTCAATATCTAAAAATCCACCTTGACCACGCTCGTAAATATTCGGTAACCCCTGAATTTGTGTCTTTTCTCCATCTTTAACCAAAATGAGCTTTCCACTCTTTTCTGTGATTAAAATGCTATTTTTTGAAGGAAATACCATACCCCAAGGGTTTTGTATTCCTTCAATGATTAATTCCTCTGAAAATGAGTTAGTTACGGGGTTTTTAATGGTTTTATCCGTTGTCTGAGCACAAGATTGAGTGAGCAATACAACGAAAAAATAGAGACAAATTGGGTGGTTTTTCATAATTTTAACGTTCTATGGATACTTTTTATAGTTAAAACGTAGTTATAAAGGTACCAAACTAGTGACTAATTGTATAAAATAGATTTTATTGTTTAGAAAATTATAAACTAAGAATGTAGATCCCAAATCTAACTATTCTACCTTAACCTAAATTGACCTATGCTGCCCCAAACCACAAGGCGTCTTTTGTATGCCGTGCTATTGATACTGTTATCGGTAGGCACCATTTCTGCGGTTGCAAAAAACAATATCCCCACATTTTTTGATGCATTAACTTCTAAAGTTGAAAAAACTGAAGAAAAGTCTGTAGCATTAAAGAGAGCAACAACTTATTATAAGTCTGAAGTTAGTACTGCGTCTGCTCCAATGTTTACTACTATTGTTCAAGGAGCTGATGAAGAAGTAGCCTGTAGTAACAATGGTTTTACCATAGCCCGTTTTAACTTATGTGGTGATTCAGATGATAGAACGATATCACTTTCAGGAGGACCTTATGGTTCGGTAGAATGGCAAATTTTAGGAGGTTCGTGTTCACCTGATATCAATGAAGATTGCCCGAATACAACGACCTCTTGTTATTCAACTGTTAGCACATCTCAAACTTTTAATTTAGATGCAAGTTCGATTCCTGCCGCTTCTGGCGCAGAGTTTCGAGTTATTGCCGACGGAGCACAATACTTTTTTAAAGTGAAGAAAAGTACTATTACCCAAACTCATGTTAAAAGAGATTTTATTTGCGGGGTAGACGGACGAATACAGATAACAAACCTTTCTAGTTCATATGAATACAGTATTGATGGAGGCGCCAATTGGCAGACTTCACCAATATTTGATGGTTTAGCTCCTGCAACCTACAATATTACAGCACGTTTACAGAATACACCCAACACTTGTGAATACCCGTATGACCCAATAGTTATTGAACAGTTGGATATTAGTATGGACGTCGAGTTCGTTGATGCACAATGTTTTGGAGATACAGGTAGTATTACGGTAACGGTTAATGATGTGCCAGGCCCTTATAAGTATACCTTATTAGATGAAAATGGGGTTCCTCAAGAATTCACCACATTCATTACGACCAATCCATATACTTTTAGTGCTGTTGGTTTTGGCACTTATAGTGTACAGGTTGAAACTCAACAATGTATGGGTGACCCTGGAAATGGAATACCGCCACCTAGGCAAAATTTAGATATTAATGGTAATCCTATCAGTATTGGTGATGGTATAACGCCATTATCGGCTTCAACCGAGGTTAACGAAAGTTTAAGCGCTGAACCTTCATGCGGAGCGACGAGTGTAGCTATAATTGTTCGGGCATCTGGTGGTTCTGCTCCATATACGTTCACTGTAAGTGATGGTGGTACTTCTGCAGGATCCTTTACAACTGAGACGACATATACCGTAAACACTGCGGGCAGTTATGATTTCGAAATCACTGACGCTAATGGTTGTACCATAGATGCTTCCGCAAATGTTGTTGAACTAACCCCACCTGATGTTACTGCTAGTGGAATAGACGGTACTTGTACTAATGGAGGCGCTAAATTGGATATTAACGTAGTTGATGGAAAAGGATATAATCTATCATTTAGGGCTACCCCAACAGACCCTTGGAGTACTGATCCTTTATTGACTGTTCCTGCAGGTACGTATGCAAATATTGAAGTAAGATACCAACAAGGTAGTTTCGATTGTATTTATACGATACCGACTTCTGTAACCGTGAATTCCGTAGGTACAATTAGCGGTAACGCAGTTAAAATAGCTGATAGAACTTGTGATGGAAGTGGTGGAACAGTAGGTGGGATAATTGAGTTTCAAGGTCCTTTTTCAGGAGGTTCCGGTAGTGATTACACGTTTAGTATTTCTGGTGATAGCCCATCGAACTTTACAACCCAAACGCTTTACAATAATTTAGCCCCGGGTACGTACACGCCAATAATTAGAGATGGTGGGGGCTGTCGCTTAGAGTTGACACCGATTACAATATTAGATATTGATCCTCCAACGGCGTTGGCTTTCGTGCAAAGTGATACCAACTGTTCTGCCGGAACATCTGATGTGCAGCTAACGGCAACAAGCACGAATCCTATCGTTAGATATGAAATTATAAGCCCAGCTTATTTTGATAATGGAACAAACGATACGTTTGATGATATAAATGTGAACACAGCCTATGAATTCAGGGTAACAGATGACCAAGGTTGTACCTATACGGATAGTTTCACACCAGCCGTAATCAGTTCTATCCGCGCTAGGGTTAAATCTGGCGGAGATTTAAATGTTTGTACCGGGGCGGCTGATGGTGATGGTACTTTTATCATCGACGGTTTTGCGAATAATTATACCTTTAATATTGATGGTGGTACCGAGAGTGCCCCTCAAAGTGACTTGGAGGTTGATTTAAACAGCTTGACCGCCGGCAGTTACGTTATTACCGTAACTGATGCCGATACGGGTTGTCAAGATACGGCAACACTAACGGTTCAAGAACCTACAACTCCATTAACGCTAACAGGTAATGTAACACCAATGAGTTGTGCAAATGGCAATATTGGTCGAGTTATTGCTAGTGCAACAGGTGGTTGGGGAAGCTATAGTTATACATTGACTTACCCATTAGGTACTGTTGTTGGTCCCCAATCTGGAGTTACTTTTGGAGGTTTAACCGAAACAGGCACCTATACTTTGGATGTCGAGGATGCCGAAGGATGTACGGATACATTTACATTTGATTTAACTCCTTTAGATGCCCCCGTAATAGATTATGATGCAACAGCTTCAGATTTATGTTTTGAACCAGTAGCAGGAGCCACTCTTGGTGTACAAGTAACTACTGATGGTACTGCCGGTGCACCTTATGAATATCGAATTAATGGAGGTGCGTGGCAACCAAGTCCAGTTTTTTCAGGACTTTCTCCTGGTAATTACATTGTTGAGGTAAGAGATGCTAATAATTGTGGTGATACGATAAGCCTTAGTGTAAATCCTCAACTGCGGGTAAGTGCGAGTTTAGTGGCAGAAATACCTTGTGGAGGAGGAGATGGTACAATTCAAGTACAAGTGAATGGAGGTTATACAACCGGGGCTGGAATAAAACAATATGAAGTAAGTGCTGATAACGGTGCCACGTTTGGAACGCCCATTCCATTGACCGCAACAAGTTTTACTTATGATACCAATGCACCTGGAACATATATTTTTAGAGTTACTGATAACGAAGGATGTGTTGCTGAGTCCAATCCGTTTGTACTAGAACCACCTGTCAATATTGATCCTGCTTCAGCAGAAGTTTTTCCACCGGTTTGTGGAGAGACAAATAGTGGTAGGGCTATTATTACCCCAGATGCTACAAGTGGCGTAGCACCATATGAAATCAGTTTTGATGGTGGCGCTTTTTCAAGTCAAACAAACTTTTCAAATTTAAATCAAGGGCAGACTTACAGCTATATAGTAAGAGATGCAAGAGGGTGTGAAACGATACCTCAAAATTTAACCATTCCGAATGCAGGAACTGCTCCTGATGCCACCGTTGGGGTTATTGATGCGGTCTGTAATGCTATCACGGATGTTATTGGAGGACAGATAGATGTTACCGCGGTAACCGGTGGCTCACCAGACTTTACCTATGTATTACAGGATCAGTTTGGGGTAGAAATAGAAAGAATAGGACCGACATCGAGCACAACGGCCAGCTTTACAAATGTTCCTGTTGGTTCATATACTGTTTTTACCATTGATAGAAACGGTTGTATCGACCAAGATCAAGTAACGGTTGATGATGGCGATTTAGATGTTATACCAGATGCAATAACTCCAATAACATGTGACCCAGGTGGTTTTACAAATACGGTTACCATTGTCGGCGGTGTTGGGCCATTCGATATCAGATTGGTTACTGATCCGCCTAGTACTTTTGTTCCGGTTAATCTTCCCCCCGATAGGCATACTTTTACTGGATTGCAATATGGGGTATCTTATACAGTAGAGGTTTTTGATAATGGTACGGGTTGTACACATATAGAAACTATAGACCCAATTGACGGACCTTCACCACTTGATGTTACAGCAGTTTCAACCCCTGGTTTCTGTGATGCTTCACGAAATGGACAATTGGAATATACAATTACTGGGTTTGCCCCCGGTGATGATTTACTGATTGAAGTTTATAATGTTGATGACGGTAGTCTGTTAACTTCTGAGAACCCGACAAATGTAACCACTATTCCATATGTAAATAATTTTGATACGCTGCCAGGCAATTATCAGGTGATTGTGACCAACCAAACCGATAATTGTAATGATGGAGCTTTAGTAACAATTGATAGAAATTTACCTGCTATATTTATCTTATCCGAAGAGCCTGCGAACTGTAATGCAGACGGACAGATAACCGTAGTTGGTTCTGGCGGGGCCGGTGGACCATATGAATTTGCCTTTGGTGCGACAGGTTTTGATCCAACAGGTTTATATTCGAGCACTACAACATATACCGGAGCGGCAGGAAGCTATGATATTTACGTTAGAGATGCTGCCGGTTGTACTTCATTTGATATCGCAACCATAATTCAGCAGCAGGCTGCCCCTGTACTTAATACTCCAGTGGTAGACAACCAATGCGATGTAACCGCAACAGTCTTCCAAATTACTGTTAGTACACCAAATACAACGGATACCCCTCGTTTCACAATTAACGGTACAACCCAACTTGGTACTTTAAACGGAGCGGTTTATGAGGCGACTTTTACGGTCAATACGCCAGGAGATTATAATGTGTTTTTAGAAGATGCCGACGGATGTTCAAGTACCGGTATCGCCCAAGTATTTGAATTTTTATCCGCATCGGGCGGTTTTTCGGTAGAACCTTCTTGTAATAATACAGACGGTACAATAACAGTTACCACAAATGGTGGTAGTGGTAACTTTACCTATGAATTAAGAGATGGAGCAAGCAATCCGACCGGAAATACAACGGGAGCCATAACGGGTATTTTTACTGGTGTAGGTCCTGGAGATTATGAAGTTATGGTAACCGATGATATTGCTAACGACGGAAGTATATTTTGTCCGTTTTTAGTAGACGGAATTACTTTGGAGGCAGCGACACCTCCAGTTATTGCCTCAATCATTGAAGAAGATATTACCTGTAATGGCGATGATAACGGAAGTATTGATGTTATTCTTGCTGCTGGAACCGATGTTGATAATCCTATTACATACACTTTATATGAAACTGGTACAGCAACTGTTGTACAGCAGAATAATTCAGGGTCATTCTCAGGTTTGGTGCCCGATAGCTATGATGTAGAAGTAGTTACGGCAAGAAATTGCGCTACAAGACAAAATAACATCGAAATAGAAGAGCCACCTACATTTTCTATTACAGCAAGTGCTCCAGATTTCAATTGCGAGCCAGGTACAAATACCTATAGTTCTACCATTATTACCGCCACCATAGTAAATCCGGGTACGGCTACAGGCGGATACCAGTATAGTATTACTGGTTTTGAGAACTACCAGGCCAGTAATACATTTGAAATAATTGATAATGGTTCGCCACAGAACATTACGGTATATGCTATAGATGGCAATGGATGTCAAACGACTTTTACCTTGCCCACAATTAATCCGCCTACCGATGTAGTACCATCCTTAAGTGTAGAAAGTGTCTTGGATTGTGCTAATCCGGAAAGGGTTAGAATAGATGTTACGGGCACTACTAATTTTACTATTGTGACCAATTCGGTGACATCGGTAGCAAATGTAGATGTAGTTGGTGCATCATTTGGTTTTGTTGATTTACCGGATGCAGGAGATTATCTGATTGAGATTATTGATAATATCGGCGGTTGTACCTATCCGTTACCTAAGCATGAAGTTGAAAATCCAATTATACCTACAATTCTAATTGCTGAAGCCCAACCCGTACGTTGTGCTGTGCCAGGTAATGATGGTGAAATGTCAATCGAAGTTACCGACTACACCGGAACATATGCTTATGAAGTATTCGCTGTAGATAATCTTGGAAACGAGACTACTACCGGTATAACAGGTAATTTAGATACAACTAATAATCCAGAAACAATAACAGGGCTTACAGGTGGTAATTTTGTAGTAAGAATAACTTCAACCCAAGATCCATTTTGTACTAATGTCAGTAATTTGGCAACAATTCGAGCGCCGAACGGTCCTTTAGTACCCAGTGCCATAGAAATTGGAAATGTTAGTTGTGCCGATAATGCAGGTAAGATAGAGGCAAACTTGACTGGAGGTTGGGATGTTTCGCCGTATGAATACCGCCTTTTATTGGATTCAGATAATGACACGACCTATGAAACCGAGGTATTCACTTGGGGTACGGTCAACGAATTTGAAAATTTAGCTAGTGGTAATTATCGTGTAGAATATAGAGATATCGAAAGTTGTGATGCCTTTTTTGATATTACTTTGGATGCGATCCTACCGATTCAAGCAGGTATACGCGAACCACAAGCTTTGGTATGTCCAGATGGTAATAATGCGGTTTTAGAAGCTTTTGACCCAACAACCGGTGATGTGCTGACTGCATTGGCCGGTGCCACTGGTGGAGTACCAGGTGCAGGTTACAAATATCAACTGATTTATTTAGGCAGTAATGATATCACCGATGAGATTTCACGTAGCGGATTGCAAGATTCACCAACTTTTACTGGAGCTGGAGGAGGTTTTATAAGTCAAGGATGGTATGCCATAGAGGTATCCTCGAGTTTCGGATGCGCCGGAGTAACCATTCCTTATTATGTTGATCCGCCGCCGCCGATTATTCCAAATTTAGTTCAGGTTCAAGCCCCGGGATGTGGTGGCCTAGGTCAGATGCGTTTGACCATCGAAAACCCAGAAGCAGGTTTTGAGTATGAATATAGACTCACAGATAGTGCTGGCGGAAACATAGCCGATCCTTTTATTCGAATGGAAGATTCAGCAGGTAATGCTGCTACTTTTGTCATAATCGATGGCGGGCCAAGTTTCTATCAGTATGAGGTTAGAAAAATTAACGCTACCAATACCTGTGGAGTAATCAATTCAAACGGATTAACACTAGTTGATGCGCAGGATATTGATTTGGTCGTGAATCAACCAGATGATATTTCATGTGCTTCCGAAACCGATGGACGTATAGAATCTTTCTCATCGGGAGGAGTTGGAAACAACACCTATACGCTTTATCTAGGTGACCCGGTGGATGCATTTAACCCGTCAGCATCAGCGACCATAGTGGCTTCTAATGATTTTGGTACTTTTGAGGGACTTTCAGATGCTACCAACTATTACCTTGCCGTTACCAGTGGAACTACATGTCAAGATATTGAAGGGCCTTACGCGGTAACAAGACCGGCCCCAATTGTTTTTCAGGCCAACGCTACTTCAATAAGCTGTAGTGGTGAAAATGATGGTACGATAACCGTTGAGGTTACTAGTGGCGGAGAAGGTTTGCTACAATTTGCAATTGGCCCGAATTTTAATGAATTTTTTAGCGACCCAGACAATCCTACTACATATACTTTTGAGGATTTAGAAGGTGACGCAAACGGAAGAGAATATACTGTTCTAATACAAGACTCTCAGGGTTGCTCTGAATTAACAACAGTGATGGTCTATGAACCAGATGAGATACAGATTTCTTCGGTAGAGACTCCTGAAATTTGTCTTGGTTTTGCCGATGGAACAGCCCAGTTGACCATAACAGGAGGTACACCTTTTGTTGATGCCAATGGAGTGACATATTACGAAACGAGTTTAAACTCAAATGACGATGCCGATTTCGTGCGTAATGACAGTCTTCTCTTTGAGAACCTTTCAGGAGGTGAGACCTATGTGGTATTTGTGCGTGATGCGAATGGTTGTGCCGATAATATTGTAATACCTATTGAAATAGGGGTTGATATTATGGCAGAAGCTATTGTTGAATATGGCTGTGATGGAATTTTCCCGAATAGCACGGCGCGAGTAGAAATGCAAAATCAAGCTGCATTGGCAGAGGTATTATTTTCATTAGATGTCGATGATGTATCAGTAGCTTCTACCGAAAGAATGTGGGGTGATTTGCCGGCTGGTGATCATACCGTATATATCTATCATCCAAATGGTTGTACAACCATGGTAGAATTTACAATCGATTTCTATGAACCTTTGATGCTTGAAGTTCAAAAAACAGGTCCAGATGAAATTACGGCAATCGCCACTGGTGGTTTCGGCGGATACGAATATTTCTTCCAGGGCGAATCGATGGGATCGGATAATATATTTAACGTGAACATAGATACAACAATTAATGTTAGGGTTATTGATGAAAGAGGCTGTGTAGTTGAAATGGTCTTTCCTTTTGATTTTGATGGTATGGTAGATATACCTGGTTTCTTTACCCCGGATGGAGATGGTTTAAACGACTCGTGGTATCCAAGAAATCGCGAATTCTTCCCGAACATAGAGGTAATCATCTACGACCGTTATGGTAGGGTAGTGGCAACACTAGATCAAGTTGATAAGTGGGATGGAAATTATGACGGAGCACCATTACCTACAGGAGACTACTGGTATGTTGTTAATGCCAACGATAACGAAAAACAACAGTATGTAGGTCATTTCACATTATATAGATAATTCTTTAAATGAAGTAACAATACAAGGTTTTAAAATTACCGTTTAAGTGATATTTTATACATTTCATATAAAAACTTAACTGTTGTCTAATACTTTTGATTTATTTTGTAGGACAATACCTATAAATTAATTTAGCGACAATCTGCTTTAATGAAAAATAACTTATCCAAAGCCTCGCCTTCATTCTTGTTTGAAGAAAACACCAAAGTTTGTAAAGATTCATTGATTACACTTAATTTAATCCTCAATGGATTGGCTAGTGAAAAAAAACCATATCAAATTAATTACCATACCCTTTTGATGAGTTATTCGCTTTGGCAAGGCACCGACCTTGATGATTTTTGTCATAAACAAGCATTAAGTTATTTTCTATTTAATCCCCAAAACGATTCTGAAGTTGCCCGAGAAGCTCTTTTTATTGAAATAAGGGAATTTCTTGCTGGGTTTTCGAAAGTATAGAAACCGAACTATTCTTTCTATAACTTTATCAATAAAGGTTTCACTTTAAATAGTTATTTTTGCCTTCTTAATTTTGGAAAGTGGCCACTTGATTTTATTCAAGATAAACTGCACCACAGTAGATTGGGGTGAGTTTAAAAGCCGCAAAGTTTAACTACGTTAAACAATATTTAATTTATTTCGGGATGTGGCGCAGTCCGGTTAGCGTACACGGCTGGGGGCCGTGTGGTCGCAGGTTCAAATCCTGTCATCCCGACGAACCGCCTTTTGGCGGACTTCATTACCCTGCTAATTTATTGATTAGCAGGGTTTTTCATTTTTTTTGCACTCATGTAATTTTGACAACCGCTAGTTGTGCATTTTTTACTTCAAAGTGTAATTTTAATTCTCATAATGTAAAAAGTTCTTTTCATTCAAAACGCTCAGCCAAGCTGTTAGGTAAAATCAAACCTTAAAACTATCTTTTAAATAGTTCATTTTTTAGCTCTTTTTCTTCGATTTATGTAAGAAATGTCATAATTTCGAAAAGCATTAACCGCTATATTCCTATAAATAAAATCAAAGGTACGTGTGACCTTATTTTCATTGTTGTTTCTAATTGTTAAACCTCTAGTAATACTGCTATTACCACTGTTTTATCTGAGTTGACAACAAAAAATATATTTTGTTTTTGAAAAAATAAACCTTTGGGTTATCTACTTCGTAGGTATTCATCGGTAGAATAACTAACAAACCATTTTGGTATTATGAAAAAGTTCCCCAAGACTAATCAGAGCAGTCTTTGTCGTTTAAGATTCTTACTTATTTTCTTTAGTGTTATAACAATCCCATCACTTAGTGCACAGACACCTGGTCAAATATATTCTCCAGCTTCGCCAAGTACTAATCCAATGGATCCAAACGGAGACGGTTGGATTACAGCATCTGGATCGGCATTTACCGGCGGGCATGAGCTGCCTGAATTTGAGTTGCCATTTATTGCGGTTCCCGAGCTAACTCCAGAGCCGAACTCTGACCAACAGACCGGTGCTTCATGTGGGCCATCGGATATTATGGGAGATTCTGCTACTGGTTCTGCTGGAGGGTATTATTATATCGCTGACCCAGATGGTATACCTGATAACGGGGATGAATTAATGCTATTTAGATTGCGAATAGCCCGACAAGCCAATGGTGCCTTTGGGTATAGTTTTTTATTTGACACCGATTTTGCTTTTGGTCCCTCAGACCCTAATAGCGTAGCGGGAAATCCTGGTTTTGAAATTGAGGTCATCTATGGTAGTGGAAATAATAATGATGTTTTGGTCGAAAATGTAGACGGCACTACGAGCGGAACGAATATTGGTACTTACGACCCCGCAAACAATAGTCAGCGCTCCGATGCGCTGAACACAAATCCTGGTTGTGCTGGTAACGACCCTATTTTTATTGATTGGTATGTGCCACTTTCAGATATAGGCATTACCACAACACAAAATTTTAGACTCGCCGTGGCAACCGCAAGTTCGCCATCTTCTGCGCTCGGAGGCTCCGCTTCAGATGTCGCTGGAGTTGATGGAGGTGCTATAGGGAGTGACGATGACCAATTTACGGCAGCTGTTTTTGCCTCATCTGATATTGATGGTGACGGTGTTACCGATGCCAATGATGAAGATGATGACAACGATGGTATTTTAGATATCGAAGAAACACCCGGAGGGGTTGATCCTAATGCTGATTCTGACGGGGATGGTGTACCAGACTATCAAGATACAGATTTTCCGGGGTTTGTAGATTCGAACTCAGACGGCATCAATGATAATTTCGATACAGATTTAGATGGCATTGAAGACCATATAGATACTGATGCTGACGGTGATGGTTGTGCCGATGTTTTGGAAGCAGGATTTACCGAGAGTACAACGACACCAGGCGAGCTTGCCGGAACGGGATACGATGCCAATAATGGACGTGTTACAGGTAATACCGATGGGTATACCGGAACAAATACAGACGTAACTGATGCAGCAACATTTACGGCATGCGCCGCGCCACCTGCGGATACGGATGGTGATGGTATAGATGATGCTTCAGATTTAGACGATGATGGCGATGGTTTGGCCGATGCTGATGAATATGTTGATGGCAATAATGCTTTTGGAGATGAGGACGGTGATGGTATTTTGAATTTTGAGGATACCACAGACGATGGAACCGGTGATGGCTCGACAACAGATTACACCGATGCAAACAACGATGGTATACCAGATGTGTATGATTTTGACGGTGATGGAATTCCTAATCATTTAGATTTAGATAGTGATGGTGACGGTATACCTGATAATATTGAAGCTCAAAGTACGGCAGGTTATATTCCCCCAAATGGAGATGCCGCCGCAAATGGAGGTTTAGATTCTGCCTATGGCAGTGGAATAGCCACGGTAAATACCGATGGCACCGATAATCCCGACTTTTTAGATTTAGATTCCGATAACGAAGGTGGAAATGATACCGCAGAAGCTGGTCTTGTTTTAAATGGCGATGTTGGTACTAATGGCCTTGATAGCGCGGTAGATAATCCGGCTGATGACTTTTCAGACCCAAATGGAGCTTTTGATGACACACAATTGGATAACTTCCCTGATTCTGATGGCGACGTAGCGACCGGAGGTAATGTAGACTTCAGGGACAACTTTACGGGATCTATCGATTGTGGAATAATCAACACTTTATATCAGACCCGCGGGAATGGTGGAAACAGTACGGCCGAGGTCTATAGATTCAATCCCTTTATTCAAGAATATGTGCAAATTGGAACTTTGGAAGGGGTAACCAATGCTTCAGCTACAAATTCTGCTTACAACGCAGCTTCACAATTGGTCTATTCATTTCCTACAAGCGGTAGTAGTACGCTAAGAGTATATGACCCTTCGAATTTCAATTTTATTGGGCAAATAAATATAAGTGGTGCAGCAGCTGGCTCAACTTTTTCGCTTTTTGCTTTTGAGGATAAGGTGGGTTACATCAATGGAGGTAACATCGTTACCTTCAGTGTGGGCAATATTACTAGTTATCCAGCAACGGTTACCGCTACAAACCAGCCCATAACCGGCACATTTTCAGGAGCAGCTGACTTTGCCCTTTTAGATGGTTTTGTATATGGTATTTCAAGAACCAACGCCGGGGTAATACGGTTAACAAAAGTAAATTTGACATCAGGTTCTTCAGAACGTTTTGATTTAACCGAAGCCAATGCAACAACCAATACCGACCCAATTACCAGTAATTCGTTTGGTGCGGTCTGGCAAGACCGTGATGGTAATTTATACGCTTTTAACAATGGCAACGGTGATATTTACCGAATTACCGATGTTGCCAATGCAACTGATGGCACAGACTTTACAAAGGTATTTATAGCAGATGATTCAGGTCAAAATGATGGTTTTGGCTGCGAGATTCAGGCCAACCCATTGGATTGGGATGGTGATGGAATAGATAATAGCATCGATTTAGATGATGATAATGATGGTATTTTAGATACCGCAGAAAACAACGGATTAAACCCAAATGCGGATGTGGATGGTGATGGTGTTCCCGCTTCAATTGATGATGACGATGACAATGCTGCAATAGGCAATGCTGATGGCAATGTGCAACCCGAGTTTGATGCAGACGGCGATAATATTCCCAATGCTTATGATCTCGATTCAGACAACGATGGTATTCCTGATAATGTAGAGGCACAATCTACCTTAGGCTACATACCACCGAGTGGAAATGTAGATTTTAACGGAATCGATATTGCTTATGGTGACGGAATCGATAATACAGAGGTAATAAACTCGGACGGCGCACTAATCAATAGCGACATCGTGCCCGACTATTTAGATACCGATAGTGACAATGATGGTGATAGCGATACCTCCGAAGCTTTTGGAGGAACAACGGCTTCAGGCAATGATTCTGATTTTGATGGCATAGATGACAGTTTTGACAATGTGCCAGATGGCGTTTCAGCAGATGGTGCGGCACAAAACGGCACAACCCCTTCTGCTCTGCCCGATGCCGATGGCGATGTAAACGGCGGTGGTGATGTTGATTATCGCGATGTTAAAGATGCAGATGGCGATGGAGTGGTCGATACAGATGATTTAGACGATGATAATGATGGCATTCTAGATACGGAAGAACATAATGGCCTTGATCCATTTGGAGATGCGGATGGTGATGGAGTACCCAACTTTTCTGATGCCAATGATAATGGTACTACAGGAGATGGTTCTACAACAGATTATACCGACACCAATGGAGATGGTATACCAGATGCCTACGATTTTGACCTTGACGGCTTACCAAACCACTTGGATTTGGAAAGTGATGGCGATGGTATTTATGATGTAATTGAAAGTGGTGCTGGTTTAACAGATGCTGATAACGATGGCCAAGTTGATGGTGCAACCGGTGCCAATGGAGTTCCAGATGAAGCGGAAGATGGTGGTGTTGACGGCGCAGGGGTAAGTTTTGTGCCTGTGGATACCGATACTGATGGTAGTCCTGACTTTCTGGATATCGATTCTGATAATGATGGCAATCCAGATGTTACCGATCCCAATAGAACAAATCCCGTAGCCCAAGACGATAACACAACGGCTGATATCGGGGTTCCGAGAACCATTAACGTGTTGGTCAATGATGACTTTTTGGTTGGCAGTACCATAACCGATTTAAATACGGGCAATGCTAACGGTACGGTATCGATAGACCTAGCAACAGGTGAAATAACCTATACACCGGTCTTGGCAGATAATAATTCCACCGTTACCATAAATTATCAGGTTTGTAATGGTAGTGTTTGTGATACGGCAACTCTTTTTGTTACGGTACCTGCATGTGTTGATACTGATGGTGACAACATTTGTGATGCTGATGAAACCCCAGAGACTATAAACGACCCATGTGAGCCAAGATCTAATCCAAATTGGCAACCTCAGGGCACCAATGATTGTGATAATGATGGTTTGACCGATGATGAAGAGACCACAGGTGTGGATGACCCTGGTACTCCAGCAAACCCTAATGGAAATACGACAGACCCTACACTCACCGATACCGATGGTGATGGCATTTCAGATGGCCAAGAAGCCTTGGATGGTACCGACCCTAACGATGACTGTTCATCCATAGGGGGTATTCCGTTGGCAACAGGTGATTGTGATAACGATGGCCTTATTAATGATGATGAGTTCATCGCCGGTACGGATCCTAACAATCCCGACACTGATGGTGATGGTATATTTGATGGTGATGAAGTAAACGTAGACGGCACCGACCCATTGGATGATTGTGACTCGAATAGAGGTACACCATTAGGAACAAGTGATTGCGACAATGATGGTTTGACCAATGATGAAGAAACAACAGGTGTGGATGACCCAGCAACGCCAGCAGACCCTAATGGCGAGATAACCAACCCTGACAATGCAGATACTGACGGAGACACTATAACTGACGGTCAAGAGGCCTTGGATGGCACGGACCCTAATAATTCGTGTGATTCGGTCGGTGGCGCACCGCTTGGAACAGCCGATTGTGATGGCGACGGTTTGACCAATGATGAGGAAACTACGGGTGTAGACGACCCGTCTACCCCTGCTGACCCTAATGGTAACACTTCAAATCCAAATCTAGCGGATACGGATGGAGATGGTATTCCAGATGGTCAAGAAGCCTTGGATGGTACAGATCCCAATAATTCTTGCGACTCGATCGGTGGTACACCACTGGGCAGTGAAGATTGCGATGGTGATGGGCTAACAAATGATGAAGAAACTACGGGTGTAGATGACCCAAGTACACCTGCTAACCCTGATGGAAACACCACTGACCCGAGCAGCTCTGACACCGATGGCGATGGAATTTCCGATGGTCAGGAAGCCTTGGACAATACAGATCCTAATAATTCTTGCAGTTCATTGGGCGGTACCCCACTTGGTACGGCAGACTGTGATAACGATGGGTTGACCAATGATGAAGAAACTACAGGCGTGGATGACCCATCTACCCCAGCGAATCCTAATGGAGAAACCACTGACCCATCGATAGCGGATACCGATGGTGATGGTATCAGTGATGGTCAAGAAGCTTTGGATGGCACAGATCCTAATGATGATTGCGATGCCATTGGAGGAACACCCTTACCAGATAGCGATTGTGATGGCGACGGTAACCCGACCAGTACGGACCCCAATCCTGATACGGCGACCGCTGTCGACGACAATACTACGGCAGATGTTGGTAT
Organism: uncultured Croceitalea sp.; assembly: GCA_937969515.1. Taxonomy (GTDB): domain Bacteria; phylum Bacteroidota; class Bacteroidia; order Flavobacteriales; family Flavobacteriaceae; genus Croceitalea; species Croceitalea marina. The sequence goes on from CALBVX010000070.1 coordinate 16,914, forward strand.
TGCGAAAACAATTAACATACTGTTTAACGATGACTTCTTGGCCGGTAGTACCATTACAGATTTGGGTACGGGTACGGCCTCAGGAACCATTGTTATAAATCAGGCTACAGGCGAGTTAACCTATACCGCAACCGCGGCAGAAGACAATAATACGGTAACTATAGATTATGAGGTTTGTAATGGAACGGTCTGTGCCACGGCAACAGTGTTCATTACCATTCCTGCCTGTGCGGATGCAGATGGTGACAATATTTGTGATGTGGATGACCCAGCACCTAATGACCCCTGTGTTCCTATGAGTAATCCAGATTGGCAACCAGTCGGTACTAGTGACTGTGATGGTGACGGTTTAACCTACGATGAAGAGACTACGGGTATCGATGACCCAAGTACACCTGCAAACCCAAGCGGTAACATAACCGATCCTATGCTTGCAGATACGGATGGTGATGGTATAAGCGATGGTCAAGAAGCTTTAGACGGCACAAATCCGAATAACGATTGTGATTCAATCGGCGGAACACCACAAGGAACCAGTGATTGCGATAACGACGGTTTGACCAATGATGAAGAGACTACAGGAGTAGATGACCCGTCAACTCCTGCAAACCCTAATGGAAATACTACAGACCCAAATCTAATGGATACTGATGGAGACGGTATTTCTGATGGTCAAGAAGCCTTGAATGGTACAGATCCCAATGATTCGTGTGATTCTGTTGGCGGTATGCCTTTAGGAACAAGTGATTGTGATGGTGACGGACTCACCAATACTGAAGAGATTACAGGAGTTGATGATCCTAGCACCCCGGCCAATCCTAATGGTATTTCCACAAATCCAAATATTGCGGATACGGATGGAGATGGCATTTCTGACGGACAAGAGGCCCTTGATGGTACCGACCCTAATAATTCATGCGATTCGGTAGGCGGTACTCCCTTAGGTACAGCGGATTGTGATGGTGACGGTTTGACCAATGATGAGGAAACAACAGGTGTGGATGATCCTAGTACTCCAGCAAATCCTAATGGTAATACAACAGACCCTAATGTGGTCGATACAGATGGTGATGGTATTTCTGATGGTCAAGAAGCCTTGGATGGTACCGACCCTAATAATGATTGTGATGCTTTTGGAGGAACGCCACTTGGAACCAGTGATTGCGATAATGATGGATTGACGAATGATGAGGAAACAACAGGTGTAGATGACCCTAGTACTCCAGCAAATCCTAATGGTAATACAACTGATCCTAATAATGCCGATACCGATGGTGACGGTATAAGTGATGGTCAAGAAGCCTTGGATGGCACAAATCCTAACGATGATTGTGACTCGGTGGGTGGCACACCACTGGCCGCGAGTGATTGTGATGGAGATGGTAACCCTAATGGTACCGATCCGAACCCTGGGGTTGCAACAGCCGTAGATGACAATACTACAGCAGATGTGGGCGTTCCAAAGACCATTAATATTCTAATAAATGACGATTTCTTGGCGGGTAGCACTATTACCGACTTGGGTACTGGCACTGCTGCAGGAACAATAAGTATCGATCAAGCCACGGGTGAACTTACCTATACGGCGATTGCAGCTGAAGACGATTCTACGGTTACGGTGATCTATGAAGTCTGCAATGGTACAGTATGTGACACGGCTACCGTATTTATTAGTATACCCACTTGTGTAGATACCGATGGAGACAATATTTGTGATGTAGATGACCCCGCCCCTGCGGACCCTTGTATTCCAAGGTCTGATCCAAATTGGCAGCCTGTTGGCACAAGCGATTGTGATAATGATGGGCTAACCTATGCTGAAGAGACCACTGGTGTTGAGGACCCTTCGACTCCTGCAGATCCAAATGGAAATTTGACCGACCCAGACAATATAGACTCTGATGGCGATGGTATAAGTGATGGTCAAGAAGCTTTGGATGGTACGGACCCTAATGATTCTTGTAGTTCTTTAGGTGGCACCCCTCTTGGCACTGCAGATTGTGATAATGATGGCCTAACCAATGATGAAGAAACTATTTTGGGTACCGACCCTGAAAATCCTGATACAGATGGGGATGGTATCGATGATGGCCAAGAAGCCAATGTCGATGGCAGCGACCCATTGGACGATTGTAATTCAAACGGTGGAACTCCATTGGGCACAAGTGATTGTGACAATGACGGCCTTACCAATGCTGATGAGACAACTGCAGGTACAGATCCAAATAACCCTGACAGCGATGGTGATGGAATAAATGATGGGCAAGAAGTAAATGTTGACGGAACCGATCCATTGGACGATTGTGATTCGGTTGGCGGTATACCTTTAGGAGCAAGCGATTGTGACAATGATGGATTGACCAACGACCAAGAATCGGCTTTGGGCACAAACCCAGATATAGCAGATACTGATGGTGACGGTATTGACGATGGTCAAGAAGTACTTAGCGATAACACAGACCCCAACGATTCTTGTGATTCTATTGGTGGTACACCAACAGGTGCTTCAGATTGTGATAACGATGGATTGACCAATGATGAAGAAACCAATGCCGGTACAGACCCTAACAATCCAGATTCTGATGGTGACGGGCTGACCGACGGTGAAGAAGTAAATAATGTGGATGACCCGAGTACGGGCGAATCTCCTAACGGAACAAGCGACCCATTAAATCCGTGTGACCCTAACAATTCGGATGCTCTTTGCGATACAGATGGCGATGGCCTAACGGATGGTGAAGAAATTGCTATTGGCACAGACCCGAACAATCCTGATTCTGATGGTGATGGACTCACCGATGGTGAAGAGGTGAATAATGTGGATGACCCGAGTACGAGCGAATCTCCTAATGGCACCAGTGACCCATTAAATCCATGTGACCCTGATAATACGGACGCTTTATGCGATACGGATGGTGATGGACTAACGGATGGCGAAGAAATTGCAATTGGTACGGACCCTAACAATCCTGATTCTGATGGTGATGGTCTCACCGATGGCGAAGAGGTGAATAATGTTGATGACCCGAGTACAGGTGAATCTCCTAACGGAACAAGCGATCCATTAAACCCATGTGACCCTGATAACACGGACGCTTTATGCGATACGGATGGTGATGGACTAACGGATGGCGAAGAAATTGCAATTGGCACGGACCCTAACAATCCTGATTCTGATGGTGACGGTCTGACCGATGGTGAAGAGGTGAATAATGTTGATGACCCGAGTACAGGTGAATCTCCTAACGGCACCAGTGACCCATTAAATGCTTGTGACCCGAACAGTTCAAATAGTGCTTGTGATAGTGATGGAGATGGATTGACCGATGCCGAAGAAGCTACGTTGGGTACAGATCCTAACGATCCTGATTCTGACGGCGACGGTATCAATGATGGTCAGGAGGTTACGGATAATACCAATCCTCTTGATGATTGTGATTCCAATGGCGGAACACCTCTGGGAAGCAGTGACTGTGACGAAGATGGATTGACGAATGATGAAGAAGATGTAAATGGAAACGGTTCGGTCGACGAAGGTGAAACAGACCCAAATAATCCGGATTCAGATGAAGATGGTATCAATGATGGTCAAGAGATAACTGATGGTACAAACCCATTAGACCCTTGTGATTCTGTAGGTGGAACGCCACCGGAAGGTGCCGCTTGTGATATCGATATCGAGAACGATTTGGTTGATCCAAATCTGAATCAAGGCGCATTCATCATAAGAAATATCGAAAGCTTCCCTGATAATACCGTTGAAATTTATAACCGCTGGGGCGTAAAGGTTTTTGAGACCAAGGGGTATGATAATAGAGGTAATGTTTTTACAGGTATTTCCAATGGTAGGGCAACGATTCAAGAGAATGACCAGCTACCTGTAGGGGTTTACTATTATGTAATAAAGTATTTAGTAAACGGCGAAGGAAAATCCAGAGCAGGATATCTATACATCAATCGATAATAAATTTTAGCGTGAAAACCATGAAACATATATATATCACTTTAGTATTACTGTTTACGATTTCGGCTGCAATATATGGGCAGCAAGATGCACAGTATACGCAATACATGTACAATACCCTGTCGGTTAACCCTGCATATGCCGGTTCAAGGGGTGTTTTTAGCATAGCTGCATTACATCGTTCGCAATGGGTAGGATTGGACGGTGCACCTACAACACAGACCTTAAACTTTAACACCCCTGTTTCTCGAAGGGTAGGTATCGGATTGTCTATTGTAAATGATGAAATTGGTAACGGAACCAATCAAGACACCTATTTTGATGGAGCATTCTCATACACCATACCTACTTCTGATCAAGGAAAACTTTCCTTTGGTCTAAAGGCAGGAGGGCATTTTCTCAATGTAGATTTTAATCAACTTCGCAACTTTCAAGCCGAAGGGAGCGCAGGCGCCCCCCCAAACATCGATAAAAAGTTCTCTCCAAATTTTGGAGCCGGAGTTTATTATCATACCGATAGGTTCTATGCTGGGCTTTCAGTACCCAACTTTTTGGAAACGGAACATTTTGATCGATCAGGGGAAACAGGGGGCTCCTCTTTTCTAGCGCAAGAACGTATGAACTGGTATCTGATTTCCGGGTATGTTTTTGAATTGAACCAAGATTGGAAGTTTAAACCAGCGGTTCTTTTTAAGGCGGTTCAAGGTGCTCCATTACAGGCCGACCTTTCCGCCAATTTTTTATTGAGGGATAAGTTCTCTTTTGGGGCCGCGTACAGATGGAGTGCTGCCCTCAGTGCTTTGGTGGGCATACAGCTAAGCGACCAATTCATGTTAGGCCTGGCATATGACCGCGAAACCACTGAGTTGGGCAATACCGCTTTTAACGATGGCTCTTTCGAGGTATTCTTGAGATATGAATTTTTGACCCGGTATAGAAAAGTAGTAACCCCTAGATTCTTTTAAAATGACAAAACTAAGATATATACCTGCCCTACTCATCATACTTAGCATCGTCTCGGGCAATGCGCAGAAAAATGAAAAGGCCAAAAGGGCCAAAATCGATTATGAAGCTTTTGCCTATCAAGATGCGATTGGCACCTATGAAGATATGGTCGAAGCGGGTTACAACAGCCAAGAGATTTTTCAGAACCTTGGTAACGCCAACTATCTGAACGCCAATTATGAAGAGGCTGCCAAGTGGTATGGACAACTCTTTACTATGGATTCTGTACAAATCGAGGCCAACTATTATTTCAGGTATGCCCAGAGTCTTAAAAGTTTAAAGCAATATGAAAAATCCCATGAGTGGATGGAACAGTTCATAAAAAGGTCCAAGGTCGACGGAAGAGCATCAAAGTTTACAAACAACAGAAATTATCTAGAGGATATCAAAAAGCGTTCTGGGCGTTATGAAATATCATTAGCGGACATCAACTCTAAAAGTTCGGATTTTGCACCCTCGTTTTTTGGAAATCAATTGGTTTTCTCCAGTGCCAGGGACACTGGTATTGCCACAAGAAGAATCCATGAATGGAACGATACTCCTTTCCTGAATTTATTTTCAGGAACCATGGATGAAAACGGTAATGCCAATAACCCAAAACGTTTTTCCAAAACATTGAACGCCAAGACCCACGAATCTTCTACTGTATTCACAAAAGATGGAAAGACTATTTATTTTACCAGGAACAATTCTGATAATGGCAGACGATTTTCAAGGGACAAAAAAGGCGTTAGCAGGTTGAAAATCTTTAGGGCCGATCTTGTTGAAGGAGAATGGAAAAACATCATAGCGTTGCCTTTCAATGGAGATGATTATTCCACTGCCCACCCCACATTGGACCGTGATGAAAAAAGACTATTTTTTGCATCCGATAGACCGGGTACGTTCGGGGCATCTGACATATGGGTTGTAGAACTATTCGATGACGGTAACTTTGGCGAGCCCGTTAACCTTGGGCCGGAAATTAATACAGAAGGTAGAGAGACCTTCCCTTTTATTACAGACAATGATATCTTATACTTTGCTTCCGACGGTCATCCCGGTCTGGGCGGTCTGGATGTTTTTGCTTCGGAAATACTGCCCAATCGACCAAAAGAAGTACTGAACTTGGGAGAACCTGTAAATAGTGATGAGGACGATTTTTCTTTTATAATTGATACGGAAAGCAAAAAGGGATATTTTGCTTCGAACAGACCTAATGGATTGGGAAGTGATGATATCTATTCTTTTCAGGAAACCGAACCTCTGGTATTCAAATGTATTTCGAATATCTCGGGTATTGTAAAAAATAGCGACGACGGCAGCATTTTGGCAAATACCAGTGTAGAGATTTTCGGGACCAATGGTAATGTTATCACTTCCACAAAATCAAATGAAAAAGGGCAATTCTCGGCCGCTTTCGAATGCGATGGAACAGATTACACTATTGTAGGTACAAAACGAGGCTTCGATGACGGTAAGACACAGTTCAACCTTAAAACATCGAAAGAAATCAACAACCTGGAACTGTTGCTGAAACCTGAAGAAAAACAAGCAAAAGAAGGAACAGACCTTACAAAATTATTAGAACTCAGGCCTATCTATTTTGACTTGGACAAATCAGCGATAAGACCCGATGCCATAGTCGAACTGGAAAAAGTTCGGGACTATATGCGTCAATTTCCGAAATCTAAAATTACTATTAAGTCACATACGGATAGTAGAGGAGATGATAGTTATAACCTGAGCCTTTCGAAAAGACGTGCTAAGGCTACATTAAACTATTTGGTAAACAAAGGCATAAGTTCAAGTAGGCTTAAAGCCAAAGGTTATGGTGAGAAGCAATTATTAAACAGATGCACAAATGGGATTGATTGTACAAATGAGGAACATGATATCAACCGCAGATCTGAGTTTATCATTGAGTAAATGCTTTTATCATAAGATTAATTCGTAACTAAAAGATTGATTAATTGTAATTATTTGTCATAAAAACATAATGAAGGAGACTACTTAATATGTAAGTGAAAAATGAAAATCATAGAGATAGATGTAATAGTAGCATTTCTTTAAATTATTTTGTAACGCACCAATACCCTGCTAGTTTATAGATTAGTGGGGTTTTTATTTTTACTACTTGATTTTTAAACATCTCTTAATTATCAGAGTAGATGAATTAAAGTATAATCCACCCTAATTAAATCTGTTTCTTATACCCCCCCAATAGTAGAATTTAATACCATTTCTATCCTAAAAATTTGATTCTCGATTAGGCAGATGACATTTTTTTATTTATTTTCATATAATAAAATTGCATTTCATATAATGAAACAAAATATTGTTGAGTTTCCCGAGATTTTAGATGATGCTGCAAAGAATGCAGCCCCCATACCACAATTAAGTGAACGTGCTGAGCTTTCATTGGGTGACGCCTATGAGATTCAAGAGGCCGCAATTAACTTGCGAATGCAAAGGGGAGAAGTTCTTTCAGGTATTAAACTTGGGTTTACCAGCAAGGCCAAGATGGAACAAATGGGAGTTCATGATTTAATTTGGGGCAGACTTACCGATAAGATGGAAATTGAAAATCATGGATATTTAGATAGTAAAAGATTTATTCATCCAAGAGCCGAACCTGAGGTGGCCTATCTTTTAAAAAAGGATGTTGATCAAAATGTAACGAACGATAATGTACTTGAATACGTATCTAACATTGCTGCAGCTATTGAGATTATAGATTCTAGATACAAGAATTTTAAATTTTCTTTAGAAGATGTTATAGCTGATAATTGTTCTTCATCTGCCTATGTGCTTGGTGAGTGGAAAGATTTTTCAATTGATGCGTCAAATTTGGAAATTAAGATGATGGTAAACAAGCAACTTGTGCAAAGCGGAAATTCTAAGGCAATTTTAGGTAATCCATTGAACTCGTTGTTAGAAGCTTTTCGTTTGGCAAAACAGTACAATGTTGATTTAAAGAAAAACATGGTTATTCTGGCGGGTGCGGCTACTCCAGCAGTATATGTGCATAAGAATGATGTTGTAGCAGTTGAGGTAGAGGAACTTGGTAACGTAACATTGAAAGTAAATTAAAAATCTATGGCTGTTCTTAAAGCACTTAAAAGTTCCGTCGATAAAACCTTTGCGATACTGGAGTATTTTACGGTTGACCGAGCGGAGTGGAGTGTTACTGAACTGGCCAAAGAACTTGATGCAAGTAAGAGTACGGTTTATCGCTTTCTTTCAGATATGCAAAAAAGAGGAATTATGTATCAAGATCCAGTTTCTGGAAAATACGGTCTTGGGCTGAAACTATTTGAACTTGGTAATCGAGTTAGAATTAAATCTGCTTTTACAGATAAAACCCATCCTGTATTAATGGAGGTGGCAAAAAGTATTACGGAGACTGTGCATATTGGAGTGTTTAAAGATGAACAAGTATACTATGTGGATAAGGTTGAAAGTCCGCAAGGTCTAAGAATTAGCACAACGATAGGGTCTTACAGTCCAGCACATGCGACAAGTTTAGGAAAAGTGCTCCTTGCTTTTTCTTCTTATGATGAAAATCGTTTTGTCCAAAGATTGAAAAGGTACACAGAAAATACAATAACCGATTGCGGGCAGTTGAAAGAAGAACTCAAAAAAATAAAAAAGGATGGCTATGCTGTCGATTATGAAGAGTTTGAAATAGGGCTAATTTGTGTCGCTGTCCCCATTCTAAATCAGAAAAATGAGATTGTTGCTAGTTTAAGCGCTGCAGGCCCCGCCAATAGATTTAAAAAAGAGGAACTTCCGAACTATGTAAAAAAACTGCAAAAAGGGGCATTGCAAATCCAAAAAAATATAGGTGATTTTAAATTGAATATAACATGAAGGGACAAAACAATTCCAAAAAATACAGCACAATTCATTACCATGATTATTTGGAATTGGATAAAATTTTAGAGGCCCAACATCCGCGAAGCGAGGCAATAGGAGCCCCAGCGCATGAAGAAATGCTTTTTATTATTACCCATCAGGCCTATGAACTATGGTTTAAACAGATTGTTCATGAGTTGGCCTCTATCTTAAACATGTTCGGTAATGAGCAGGTAGATGAACGCAGTGTTGGTACCGTAGTTTCAAGAATAGAGCGTATCGAGAAAATAATGGATTTGTTGATTCAACAGATCGAGATTATGGAGACCATGACACCATTGGATTTTTTGGATTTTAGAAACTATCTTTTTCCGGCTTCAGGGTTTCAGAGTTTTCAGTTTAGATTAGTCGAAAGCTTATTGGGTCTGCCCGAAGAAGAACGCATTACCTATAATAATCACCACTATGCGGCTTTTTTTCCAAAAGAACAGCAAGAACGATTAGATGCCATTTACGCCAATGGAACCCTATTTGATGCTATTGAGAAATGGTTAGAACGTACCCCATTTATACAATTTGGCAAATTTGCCTTTTTAGAAAGTTATGAAGTTGCCGTAGATAAAATGGTTAGAAAAGAACAAGAAGCGATAAAAACATCTTCATACTTACAAGAGGCAGAAAAGAAAATGCGTTTAAAAATGCTGGGTTCGAAAGACACTTATTTTCAATCTGTTTTAGATAAAAAAATCCATAAGAAGTTAAAGGCCGCAGGAGAGCTGAGATTTTCTTATGACGCTACCGTTGCCGCATTATTTATAAATTTATATAGAGATGAGCCTATTTTGCATCTTCCTTTTAAATTGCTGTCCAAATTAATGGAAATAGATAGTAAATTTACCACATGGCGTTACCGACATGCGCAAATGGTATTGAGAATGCTAGGTAAAAAGATTGGCACGGGAGGTTCAAGTGGACATGATTATTTAAATGAAACAGCACAAAAGCATAAGTTTTTTGGAGATTTACATAACATTTCCACCCTGTTAATACCGCGCTCTGAGTTACCCGATTTGCCACCAGACTTAAAACAAGAACTAAGTTTTTCTTTTACTGCAAAATAATAGCTGAAATGGAAACCATACAGAACTATATAGGGGGAATATTAAAAAACGCTAGAGCAGGGGCTGTATTAGATGTTTTTAACCCTGCAACCGGTGAGGTATATGCAACGGTTCCTGACTCTAAAAAGGAAGATATTGAAGAGGCAGTTTCTGCCGCTAAAAAAGCATACCCTTCTTGGTCCGCAACAACAGTTGAAGAGCGACACGATTATTTGATGAAAATCAGTCAAGCTATTGAAGATGAACTAGAAGAACTGGTCCTTGCAGAGTCTATAGATAATGGAAAGCCGCTTTGGCTGGCGAAAATGGTAGATATACCTCGTGCTGCAAGTAACATGCGGTTTTTTGCCACCGCAATCATGCAATTTGCCTCTGAAGCGCATGAAATGAACGAACAGGCAATTAATTATACGTTAAGAAGACCACTAGGGCCAGTAGCTTGTATATCACCTTGGAATCTACCTTTATATCTATTTACTTGGAAGATTGCTCCCGCTTTAGCGGCGGGGAATACAGTAGTGGCAAAACCGTCTGAAGTAACCCCGATGACGGCCTACTTGCTTTCAAAAATCGTCATCAAATCAGGATTGCCGGCCGGAGTGCTGAATATTGTGCACGGGCAAGGTAAAGATACAGGCGGAGTTTTAAGCGATCATAAAGATGTTAAGGCAATTTCTTTTACTGGAAGTACAAAGGTTGGCGCCGATATTGCAATGAAGGCTGCACCCCTATTTAAGAAGTATTCTTTGGAAATGGGTGGTAAAAATCCAAATATCATTTTTGCAGATTGTGATTATGACAAGATGTTACAAACCACGTTGCGCTCCTCTTTTTCCAATCAAGGTCAAATTTGTTTATGCGGTTCAAAAATTTTTGTAGAAAAGATTATTTACGAAAAATTTAAACGTGATTTCATTAAAAAAACGAAAGAACTCAAAGTAGGCAATCCGTTAGATGCTGCCACCAAAATAGGAGCTATAGTTTCTAAAGACCATTTTGATAAAATTATGTCTTACATTGATTTGGCGAAAGAGGAGGGAGGGGAAGTACTTTTAGGTGGAAATGCGGTACGGCCTAAGGGTAATGAAAATGGATGGTTTATTGAGCCGACAATTATTGAAGGTCTACCTAGCAATTGTAGAACAAATAGAGAAGAAATTTTTGGCCCAGTTGTTACGCTAATACCTTTTGAAACTGAAGAGGAAGTTCTTAATATGGCAAATAACAATGAGTACGGCCTAGCGGCAACCATATGGACCGAGAATTTGAGTAGGGCACATCGTTTGTCAAATAAGGTTGAAGCTGGTATTATTTGGGTAAATACGTGGTTACTAAGAGATTTGAGAACTCCGTTTGGAGGAATGAAAAATTCCGGTGTTGGCAGAGAAGGTGGTTTTGAGGCCTTACGCTTTTTTACCGAACCCAAAAACGTTTGCATTGCATATTAAAATAAAGGTCAATTTTTAAAAAATAACTATCATGTCTAAAACATTCAGTCCAATTAATTTTAAAAAGTGGATAGATGATAACCGTGAGTTTTTAAAGCCTCCGGTTGGTAATAAAGCTATCTATAATGAAGATTACATTGTTATGGTCGTTGGTGGGCCAAATTCAAGAAAAGATTACCATTTAAACGAAACGCCAGAATTCTTTTATCAGGTTGAGGGAGATATTGTTTTAAAATTGATGGTGAACGGTTCTCCTGAAGATGTGCATATCAGGGAAGGAGAAATCTACTATCTACCTCCAAACATCCCACACTCTCCTCAACGTGGTGCTAATACCGTGGGTTTGGTTATCGAACAAAAACGGTCTGATGATATGATGGATGGTTTAGCTTGGTTTTGCGAAAATTGTGATAATGAGCTTTATAGAGAGCCCTTTAAACTAGATAATATAGAGACAGATATGCCGGTTATTTTTGATAGGTTTTATTCGAATGAAGAATTGAAAGCCTGTGATAATTGCGGTACCAAGATGCAATCACCCAAATAAAGACTTATGAGAATTAACGGACATTCCCATCTTTTGCCCTATCCTGAACAAATACCGGCATATCTAAAAGAAAAAGAAATTTTTTGGATAGATGAGGATAGGCAGCATATGTTACAAAAAGGATGGAAACGTCCTGTAACGGACTCCAGTTTTTTCTTAGATGAGAAGCTACAATGGATGGACCGCAACAAAATTGATCATGCCGTAGTGTTGAATCTTTCACAATTGTATGGAAATGGGCTCCGTATTCGAGATATGAAATATGCTTTAAGATTTCAAAATGATTTTAATGCAAAAGTGCAGCACGATCATCCTACAAAATTTACTTGTGGCTTTGTTGTGCACGCTGGCTTTATTGATGGGGCATGTTGGGAAATAGAGCGTTGCGTTGAAGAACTTGGTATGCAGGTATTGTGTTTGCCAACGCATTATATGGATTCTATAGGCACCTGGCGCGGAATTTTTGATAAAGAGACAGCACCAATTTTTGAACTGGCCAACAAATTTAAACTGGCCATTGAAATTCATCCATATGATGGAGAGAAATTTATTCAACTAGAAAACCAATCTTGGCGTTTTCACTTGGTTTGGATGTTGGCACAGTGCGCAGATGCCTACCACTTTTACACTTTAGACGGTTTGTATGACAAGTATCCTGATATACGGGTTTGTTTCGCTCATGGTGGTCAACTAAATCACTTGAATATTGGCAGAAGAACACAAGGATTCGATGGTAGACCAGACCTTTTTGAAGGACAGTCGCGCCCAAGAAAAGCACTAGGTCATCCAAATATTTATTTTGATACACTCGTGCATGATACTATTTCATTTGAGTTGATGGTACGCCGTCAAAAAGGAACGGATCAGTTAATACTTGGGTTGGATGATCCTTATCCACTAGGGGAAATGGAGAGCGAAAAGCAATCATCATACCCAGGTAAATTATTGGATTTAGCAGTAGAGGAAGCAATCATCACTGAAAAACAGCACGAAGAAATTTGGGATAAAAACGTTGCAAGATGGTTGTGCGGAGATAATATTGATGCCTTTTATAACAGAGTTAAGAAAAAGATATAATGAAGCATAGCTTGGTTTACGCTCAAGAACAAGATGCGCAAGACGAATTGGGTTCTTACAGGAAAAAATTTCATATTCCCAAACAAGAAAATGGAGCATTGCACACGTATTTATGTGGCAATTCTTTGGGGCTACAGCCAAAGATAACAAAGGAATATGTTCAGCAAGAGTTGGATGATTGGGCAAATTATGGTGTAGAGGGGCATTTAAATGCAAAGAACCCATGGTTGCCTTACCATGAGTTCTTAACCGACAAAATGGCCAGAATAGTAGGTGCCAAGCCCATTGAAGTGGTGGTCATGAATACTTTGAGTGTCAACCTACATTTATTAATGGCGACATTTTATAGGCCTACCAAAGAGCGTTATAAGATTTTAATAGAGTCCGATGCTTTTCCTTCCGATAGGTATGCAGTAGAATCACAATTAAAATTTCATGGATATCCAAATGGCCTATTAGAACTCAAACCAAGAAATGGTGAAACACTTCTAAGACATGAGGATATTGAACGCAAAATTGAGACGGAAGGAAATGAAATCGCCCTAATTCTTATTGGTTGTCCGAATTATTACACAGGTCAGGTTTTTAATATTAAAAGTATAGCCGAATTAGGTCACAATAAAGGCTGCATGGTAGGTATTGATTTGGCGCACGGCGCTGGTAATCTAAAGCTAGAATTACATGATTCAAACATAGATTTTGCAGCGTGGTGTACCTATAAGTACTTGAATAGTGGCCCTGGCAGTGTAGGTGGTTGTTTTATACACGAACGGCACGCAAAGTCTTTTGATTTGCCGCGATTTGCAGGTTGGTGGGGCCATGATAAAGCGACTCGTTTTGGCATGCGCGATGAGTTTAGCCCTATTGCCGGGGCCGAGGGCTGGCAGTTGAGTAATCCGCCTATTTTATCCCTGGCCGCAATAAAAGCCTCACTCGATATTTTTGATGAAGTAGGTATGCAAAAACTTCATAAAAAATCAATTCAACTTACAGGTTATTTAGAGTATTTATTGAGCTTTTTTTTAGAAAACGAGGTCGAAATCATCACTCCTAAAAATCCTGAGGAACGTGGTTGTCAACTATCCCTTCAGTTAATTAAAAAAGAAGGTAAAAAGGTGTTCGAAGCAATAACAAAAAGAGGTGTCATTGCTGATTGGCGTGAACCAAATGTGATCCGAATAGCTCCGGCCCCCTTGTATAACTCTTACCAAGACGTATATCATTTTGTTATGATTTTAAAAGAAGAATTAGATAATACCCAATGAAGGAGACTAAAAAAATAGTAATAGTTGGCGCTGGGTTGTGTGGTTCTTTATTGGCAATTCGCATGGCGCAAAGGGGTCATAAAGTTGAAGTTTACGAACGCCTGCCAGATATGCGAAAAACACCTCTTGCCGGCGGTCGCTCCATTAATTTGGCGCTATCAGACCGTGGACTTAAGGCAATTAAGAGTGCTGGTTTTAAAGAAGAAATACTTGAAGAATGCATAGGTATGGATGGTCGTATGATTCATAGTATTAACGGAGAAGAACGGTTTTCAAGTTACAGCGGTAGGGAAGGGGAAAGAATAAACTCGGTTTCTAGAACAGGCCTCAATATTACCTTGTTGGATAAAGCCGATGAATTTGATAATGTGAACATCCATTTCGATTCTAAATGCAAACATATCGACTTAGACAACGCAGTTGCCGAATTTGTCGATAAAGATGGAAAGGCAATAACGGTTAAAGCCGATGTTATTTTAGGGACAGATGGAGCAGGCTCCATAGTTAGAAAGAGCATGATGGCAAGAACGCCCGAGCTTTTGTTCAATTATTCTCAGAATTTTCTTCGTTCAGGATATAAAGAATTAGAAATACCTGCTACTGATGAAGGCGGTTATCGAATAGAAAAAAACGCGCTACATATTTGGCCACGAGGTAAATTTATGATGATTGCACTGCCTAATTTAGATGGTAGTTTTACGGTTACACTATTTCACCCCTATGAAGGCGAAGGCGGTTTTAATACTTTGAACACTAAGGAGAAAGTAGTTGATTTTTTTAAGAAATACTATCCAGATAGTTTAGAGCATTTCCCTAATTTGGCCGAAGAGTATTTTAATAATCCCGTCGGAATGTTGGGTACCATAAAGTGCTATCCTTGGCAGGCTTTCGGAAAAACTTTGATAATGGGTGACGCTGCGCATGCCATTGTTCCTTTTTACGGTCAAGGAATGAATGCTTCTTTTGAGGATGTGCGTATTTTTGACGAGACTTTAGATGAATGCAATGATGATTTTGAAAAGGCATTTCAAAAATTTCAAGAAATAAGGGTTCATAATACAAATGCCATTGCAGATTTGGCAGTTGATAATTTTTATGAAATGCAGGATAAGGTCTCTGATGAGATTTTTATTCGAAAACGCACCATAGAAATGAAATTAGAACAGACCTATCCCGATTATTATTCCAAATATTCTTTGGTTACTTTTCAAGAAGACTTACCATATCACGAGGCTATGATACGAGGTCGAAAACAAGATGAGCTGTTACTGAAAATCTGTTCGTCTGTAGACTGGGATACTATACCTATAGAGACTATTTATGAACAAGTGAAGCAGTTGACCATATAAAATAAAAAAATGGGCAGTAAAACGATTAAGGACAAAGCCAAACCATTAGGTAAGTATCCGCATATCAAGAGGGTAGGCGATTATATTTTTGTCTCGGGCACAAGTAGTCGCAGGCCAGATGATACCCATATTGGGGCTACAAAAAAAGAAGATGGTTCTTGGGACCTCGATATAAAATTACAGACCCATGCGGTTATCAAGAATATTGAAGCCTTAATCCAAAATATGGATGCAACCTTAAAAGATGTAGTGGATATTACCACTTTTTTGGTAGACATGGATGATTTTAAAGGTTACAACGAGGTATACGGACAATTTTTTGATAGTACCGGGCCAACAAGAACTACAGTTGCCGTGCATCAACTACCACACCCTAACCTGTTAATAGAAATAAAAGCTTTGGTTTATAAACCCTTGCCGTAGTATAATACATTTAGTAATTTCTGTGGTTCTGTAAAGTATTGCTCAATTGTTCTTATTTGTTTATAAGCTTTAATAGCTTTTTGTAAGGTTTTGACCAAAAAACCTACTTTTGTAGTTACAGAATTTTAGAGGATATTTTAGTTATGTCAGAACAAATAGAAAGATTAAAAACATTAATTATAGGCTCTGGACCTGCAGGATATACTGCAGCTATTTATGCCGCAAGAGCAGATTTAAAGCCCGTAATGTATACCGGTATGGAACCAGGCGGACAACTAACAACTACCACCGAGGTAGATAACTTTCCAGGATATCCCGAGGGAATAGACGGGCCCACAATGATGGTGCAATTACAGCAACAGGCAGAACGTTTTGGAACCGAAGTAAGAATAGGTATGGTGACTTCGGTAGACTTTAGCGACGAGATAGGAGGAATACATAAAGTTGTTGTCGACAATGATAAGACCATTGAAGCGGAAAGTATTATTATTTCTACTGGTGCCACTGCAAAATATCTAAATATTCCGAGCGAACAAAAATTGCGTGGTGGGGGCGTTTCTGCATGCGCCGTTTGTGATGGATTCTTTTATAAAGGGCAAGACGTGGCAATTGTAGGTGCAGGTGATACAGCTGCCGAAGAAGCCTCGTATTTGGCAAATATTTGTAACAAAGTTACCATGTTTGTCAGAAAAGACCATATGCGGGCTTCAAAAGCAATGCAGCATCGTGTCAATAGTTTAGAGAACATAGAGGTACGTTACAATACGGAAGTAGATGAGGTTTTAGGAGACCAGGTTGTTGAAGGGCTTAGAATGGTCAATAATAAAACCGGTGAGAAAGAGGATATTGAAATTACTGGTTTATTCATTGCCATTGGGCATAAACCAAATACTGATATTTTTAAAGGTCAGATAGATATGGACGATACCGGGTATATTATTACCCAGGGCAAATCGACCAAGACAAATAAACCGGGAGTGTTTGCTAGCGGAGATGTTCAAGACAAAGAATATAGACAAGCAGTAACCGCTGCAGGAACAGGTTGTATGGCAGCTTTAGATGCAGAACGATATTTAGCGGAAGTAGGTTCAACGGAAGAAGTTACTGCCCGCTGGGATTAAGAAAAACATTTTTTGAAATAACAAGGCCGCATTATAGAGTGCAGCTTTTTTATTAGTCTATTCTTATATAGTTTTCTGAATGTACTCGTTTACCTTCACCATCTAAAGTAATCTGACTAAAGGAATCCTCATTAAAAATGAGTTCAAATTCAAACACTTGAATACTATCCATCATATAAATAATGGCTTATCAATTCCCAGGTCCCATTTATGGACTTGGTCGTTTTGTGTTGTAGTTTCTGGTTTGGCGTAGTTGCCGCTACCGTAACTATAAACAATAATAGTATCCCAAGGGGACTTTTTAAAGTAGTACTAGGTTGTAAGGTTTTAGAATGAACACTGTTTAAATGAGCCGTACATATTGAATTAAAAAACTTACAAATATTGTATTTTTAATAAAAACAAATTAATCGATACGCTTATAATTTTCTGAAAAAGTTCGGTTACCTTCTTCATCAATATTTATTTGGCTGTAGGTATCGTCTTTTAGAACAAGATCAAATGTAAACACTCGCATGGTATCCATAGCTTTCATCATTTCTGCATCACCATATTCAAGTGTTTCTATCAGTTGGTCGTCTGTAATCTTGTAAGAACCATAACCAAACCTTCCGTTAGGTTCTTCCGGTACATAACGCGACCACATTATTTTACCATTATAATACATTTTAACTTGTCGGTAACCTGCTTCTTTTGGTAGAGTGTCCGATACGTTTTCGCCGTCATCATAATTGTAAAAGCTTTCCAATTCCCAAGTGCCTTCAATGGAATGATAATTAGGGTTAGGCTTGGCTGAGGTAAGCATGGTGAAAGACACGAGAACTACAAGTAAAAAAACGGAGCTGAGGAGATTTTTCATGGTCGATAGTTTTAAGTGAGCAATAAAGTTCTTTTAAGGTACAAAAAATTGTTAAACACTTAATTATGAAGCCAATAAATTGGACCAATAGCTTTTTTAGGCTACCGTAAAAACAAAAAGCCTCAAGTTTAACTTGAGGCTTTTAGAAGGTTAGATTGGTTTGATGTTTTTAGTACTTATGTACACTGCCCGCAGCTGATTTTTTCTTTGAAACCTGTGCATCTCCTGAATATGAAATGTCGGCACCACTACTGGCATTGGCCGTTAAAGATTCTGAAACATTGACCGAAATATCAGAACCGCTACTTGCGTCAGCATTACAACGTTTGGTAAGTAAAGCTCGTGCCTTGATATCCGCACCGCTACTGGCATTAGCATAAAAAACTTCCGTACGGCCAGATATCTTTATATCGGCACCACTACTGGCATCTGCTTCAATTTCTGCAGCAACCACTTCAACCTCTATATCCGAGCCACTACTTGCATCTAGATCAAGTTTTTCGGTTTTAATTTCATTTTGCGCGATAAGGTCTGCACCACTTGAACTTTTAAGCACTGTTATTTCTGGTAGAGAGACATAAATATTTTTAGTTGCCCTTCCAATATTTTCCAAAGTGTGCACTCTAAGTTTTCCCTCTTTGATATCGGTTGCAATAAGCTCGATTACATTTTCATCGGCCTCGACCAGAATCTTAAATTCATCACCTTGCGTAACAAAAACATCAAGGCCTTCGGCCGCGGATATTTCTGTAAACTCTTCTGTAATCTTTCTGGTTTCTTCGGTAACCACTCCATTTCCTTTTTTGCCATCACCAAAGCTGATATTGACGCATGATGAAGCAAATAGCGCCAAAACAAGGCCAATTGCAATTCTTACTAGTGTTGTCATGATTGTTGTTTTTTAGATTGATTAAAATTCGTGTTTTTGTTTGTTGTTTTTTTATAAAAGTCACCCAACTGTCGTATCGGGTGACCGAATTGTAATTAGTTTTTTTCTTCTGCCTTTATTTGAACGCCATCTTCACCAATTTTCATTTCAAAAGAATCTTGTTCGTCATTAATGTCAATGTCAATTCCGTCTTTATTAATGATTATTTTACCGTTTCCGTCATCGTCGTCATTCCAGTCTTGGTCATCTTCTTCAATAGGACATTCATGGCATTGTAACTCTCCATCGTCGCCCATTAACCAAGTATGATCTGCAATACTACTTCTGTAATAGTCACGATCATTTTTTGTACTACGACCAATATGTCTCTTGGTAGATTCATCGAATGAGATGTAACTTCCGGCAGGGATGTAAATGGTAGAGCGAACCTCTTGTTGTCTTGCTTTATTTGCAGTTGAAGTGGTCAAATAATCATCTAAAACAATTTCATTGCCTGAAACCGTATACCCATACGAAACCTCTTTTGCCTTATCTCTAGCTACTTGAAAGGTGCTGCCATGGCTATCTTTGCGCACATTTATGCGAACAATCGAATCATCTGACTTTTTAATATTAAAGCGCACATCATCGGACACCAAAATTGGGTTATCATTCTCATCATAAGACAATACCATGCGACCAAAGTGAATTCTATCTGAACCATACTCATATTCATTCTCTTTCATTCTAATACGTATAGTATCGTTTAAATCTGTAACTACTAACTCTGATTTTTCGTTAATACTGCCAACAGTCGCAAATTCTGCTGCCTGACGTATACCTAAAGCTGTTAAGACCCCAATTGAAATTAACCATAAGCCCAATAAAGAGAATTTTGCTATGTTTCCTATAGACTTTAGATTGGTAACCAAGATTTTTAGCCCTAGGTACAACACAAAGAAAAACGGAATACCAACGGCAAAAAACAAGAGCAATGAAATTAACCAAACCGGCGAACCAGAGGTATTTACTATTTCATAAAAGTCTACGCCTGGAAAATGTACAGCATCTATAATACCGACAGAGAATAGTGCAATAAATAATCCTATAAGCGAAGTGGCGCCAATTATGATCAAGAGTATGCCAATGAATTTACCAAATACTTTAAAAAAGAACATGATAATATCACCTATAGTATCAAAAAAGGTTTTGGAGCCGCTTTTAACCTTGTTGCCTACTTTTTCGTAGTCTACACTTTTGACTGCGTCAGAAACATCATCAAACCCCTCTTTAACTTTGCGTTCTATATTGCTGATGTTTATAGGCTTTCCCGTCATATCTAACTTCTGCGAAGTTGATGAAGCCTCGGGAACCAAAATCCAAAGTAAAATATAAGCTATAAATCCAAAGCCTGTAAATACGGCCAAAAGGATAAAAATCAACCTGATCCATACAGCATCGAAACCTAAATAGTACTCAAGACCGGAACATACCCCGCCGATGTATTTTTGTTCTACATCGCGATATAATTTCTTCGCTTTCGTTTGAGATTTAGCTTCTGATGTTCTAGGCTGGTCTTCAAAGATATCTTCATCGACCATATAATCTTCAGGCTGCCCCATTATAGTGATTACCGCGTCTACTTCTTTTTGGGTAATTACCTGACGCTCGTTCTCCATTTTTTCAAGGAAAAGTTCGGCGACACGGGCTTCTATATCTGCTATAATTTCATCGCTTCCTGCGGTACCTGAGAATGATCGTTTTATAGACTCTAAGTAACGCCTAAGCTTATTATACGCCTCATCATCGATATGAAAGAGCGTATTTGCTAGATTTATGTTTACTGTCTTGTTCATTTTGTTGCTGATTGTTTTGTGTTGGTTACTAAGTTCACTGCGTTTCTAAGTTCATCCCACGTGCCGTTAAGTTCGTTAAGAAATAACTGGCCCGTTTCGGTGAGTGCATAATATTTTCGTGGTGGCCCTGAGGTAGATTCTTCCCAACGGTAGTTGAGCAAACCTGCATTTTTGAGCCTTGTAAGCAAAGGGTAGATAGTGCCCTCTACTACGAGCATCTTAGCGTCTTTTAAGGCTCCTAGAATTTCTGATGCATATTTATCCTTATCTTTTAAAATGGACAAAATGCAATACTCTAGAACCCCTTTGCGCATTTGTGCTTTTGTGTTTTCTATGTTCATAATTTTGTGGGTCTAATTTTGCCGAACCCGGTCCGGTGTCTGATTAACTGTTCGTTTTTGCCTCCGTGCCTATCCGCTGTGATGAGCAGCGGACACGGAAACGTTTTTTGGTTGATTGATGTTTTCGTTTTTTGATTGATGATTAAACTCCTTTTTTTATTTAATAAATTTTATAGTGAACGGGTATTTAAAAGTTTGAGCTTCATTGGTTCTTATGGTGGCCAAAATGGTGTAAACGACATTCACAATGACGAGTCCGGCTTGTAGCACCCCAGTAATACCGGCGGGCCATAACCAACGACCAAACCGGAAATCGTCACTACTAATATGAATGTCTAGATTATTCAGGTTATTTAGTCTATTCAAGCTAAAAAAGTTTCCATCGAACAAATCGGGCAAGAATCCAACAAAAAACGGAATGCTGATTAAACCTGCCACGACAGAATAAAGTAACATGCTTATCTGAAAGTTTAAAGCCTGTTTTCCATTATAATCTACAAAACTGTATTCTTTTTTATTTGCTGTCCATAAAATAAGCGGAAAGATAAAATTGCCAAAAGGAACAAAATACTTTGAAAAAGTAGATGCGTGTATGATGGCAGATAAATTTCGCTCGTGTTTGGTTAATGATTCGGTCATGATTCGTTTTTTTTACCCTGTTATGCCGCTCAGGATTGATTGATGATTTGTGTTGATTAAATAGCTAACCTAATAGCTTACCATGCAAATATATATCCAAAAGATGGTACTATGCAACACATAGTACTTAATATTAACATTTATTTAACAAATTTAAGTGCCAAATATTTTGAGTATTTTTGAAGAACTTATAAACTGAATATGGCTGTTAACACTAGTAAAATCAATGCGTTTACGTTTTTTAAATTACCATCTGCGTGGTGGAGTGGTGTACGTTTAAAATATTTGGATGAAAAGAAAGCCGTAGCAACAGTTACCCATAGATGGTTCAACCAAAACCCTTTTAAGTCGATGTTTTGGGCCGTACAGGGCATGGCCGCAGAACTGACCACGGGCGCCATGGTGAGCGCTCAAATTAGGAATACGGGAAAAAAAATATCAATGCTCGTTCAAAATAATAATGCGAACTTTTCAAAGAAAGCAACCGGTAAGATTACGTTTACTTGTGAAGATGGTCATTTAATAGCCCAGGCCTTAGAAAGAACAATCGCAACTGGAGATGGACAAACCATTTGGATGAAGGCTGTAGGAGTAAATAAAGAGGGAATTGTGGTAAGCACGTTCAACTTTGAATGGACGGTTAGGCTAAAGAGTTAGTTCGAATTTTGGGCAATTCACAATCTTTTTAGTAATTTCAAAATCAATTGTAACAATAAATTGAAAATATAACATGGGAAAATTCGAAATTAAAACGGGTAGTTCAGGTAAAACAATGTTCAACCTCAAAGCGGGTAACGGTCAGGTGATATTAACAAGTCAGTCTTATGAAAGTAAAGACGGATGTAAAAATGGAATAGAATCCGTTAGAAAGAATGCTCAAGATGATGCCCGTTTTGAGCGTAAGGTTGCAAAAGATGGTAGCCCATTTTTTACTTTAAATGCAACGAATGGCCAAGTAATTGGTAAAAGCGAGATGTACTCCTCTAATGACGCCATGGAAAACGGAATTGCCTCTGTAAAGAAAAATGCACCTGATGCAGCTGTAGACGATAATTCTTAAATTATTTACAAATTAATAGTATGCAAAAAGCATCCGTCTGTGGCGGATGCTTTTTTTATTTTTTGGATAGTTCGATGTAACAATATTTAAAAATTTACAACTAACCAATGTCAACAAAAAACATATATTATGAACGCACACGAAATAGACTACGAAATCTTTGGAGAAGAAATGCAGTATGTAGAGTTAGAGCTTGACCCTCAAGAGGCAGTTGTAGCTGAAGCCGGTAGCTTTATGATGATGGATACCGACATCAAAATGGATACTATTTTTGGCGATGGTTCTAATCAAGATAAGGGTGTTTTGGGCAAAATATTCTCCGCGGGCAAACGAATGCTAACCGGTGAAAGCCTTTTTATGACGGCCTTTCTAAATATAGGGCGGGGCAAAAAGAAAGTAAGTTTTGCTTCCCCATATCCTGGTAAAATTCTACCCATAGATTTATCAGAAAAAGGAGGAAAATTTATTTGCCAGAAAGATGCCTTTTTATGTGCGGCTAAGGGTGTTTCCGTTGGTATCGAATTTTCAAAACGTCTTGGACGTGGCCTATTCGGTGGTGAAGGTTTTATCATGCAAAAATTAGAAGGTGATGGTATGGCTTTTGTACATGCCGGTGGTACCATGGCAAAAAAAGAACTGGCTGCGGGCGAGGTCTTAAAAGTGGATACGGGCTGCATTGTTGGATTCTCACACACCGTGGATTATAATATTGAATTTGTAGGTGGAATTAAAAATACCGTTTTCGGGGGTGAGGGACTTTTCTTCGCTACATTACAAGGTCCGGGTACAGTATACGTACAGTCTTTACCATTTAGTAGATTGGCTGGTCGTGTTTTAGCGGCTATACCTAGAGGAGGTAAGGACAAAGGCGAGGGAAGTATTTTGGGCACTTTAGGAGATATTGCAATGGGCGACCGTGGATTTTAAAAATAGTTAGTTAAAAATTGGAGGATTTTTCACCCCTAAAAGAAACTTTAGGGGTGTTTTTTATTATGTTCGTTTTATGGATTTTAAAAACCAGATCAATTTTCTAAAAGCGCTTCAAAAAAATAATTCAAAAGAGTGGATGGATGCCAATCGCAAATGGTACAAAGAGGTGCGTGATGATTTTATCGAGTGGTTAGATATGATGAATACCAAGCTTGCCGCCATTGATGACGAATATTATGACACCCCGGGTAAAAAAGGCATTAATCGCATCAATAACAACTTAATGTTTCACCCCAATAAACCAATTTATAAAGACCATTTTGGAGCAGGATTGGATAAACGCCCCAATACAGGAGACTTTTATATTGAAATTGGCATTGAACGTTCCATGTTCGCTGGAGGTTTATGGCGCCCTGACCCAAAGAGGCTAAAAAGTATTCGTGAGGCAATCGACTATGACGGCGAAGAGCTAAAAAAGATTTTAAAGAAAAAATCGTTTAAGCAGATTTTTGGTGGACTGTACGACGATGTAAAATTGACGAATTCGCCTAAAGGGTTTTTCAATGATCATCCGCATATAGATTTATTGCGGAACAAAACCTTCGCCGTGGCCATGGAATTTTCCACAAACGAAGTACTAAAAGATGATTTTGAAGAAATGGTAGTTGAGGTGTACAAAGAGATGCTTCCATTTCGCAGGTATTTGAATAAAGCCGTAACGGTATAACAGATAAAAAAAGATACTTGAAAAACGAGAAGATAAAGAATATTAAAAAAGAGTTATTGTCAGATAACTGGTATACGCTAAATAAGTTCACTTTTGATTACCAAAAAAGAGATGGTAGTTGGGAGACTCAACATCGTGAAGCTTATGACCGCGGTAATGGTGCCGGTATTTTATTGTACAATACGCATAAAGGAACGGTTGTATTGACCAAACAGTTTAGAATGCCAACCTATGTTAATGGTAATGAAGATGGAATGATGATAGAAGTTTGTGCAGGACTGTTAGATGGTGATAATCCTGAGGATTGTATCAGAAAAGAAACCGAAGAGGAAACGGGCTATAAAATTGACAATGTTCAGCGCGTTTTTGAAACGTATATGTCGCCAGGTTCAGTAACTGAGATTTTATATTTATTCATTGGTGCCTACGAAGCAAAAATGAAAATTAGTGAGGGTGGTGGTGCTGAGGATGAAACGGAGAATATCGAGGTTCTAGAATTGCCATTTACCAAGGCGCTCGAAATGATAAAATCTGGTGAGATTTGTGATGCGAAAACAATACTCCTGTTGCAATATGCGCAAATCAATTCGTTATTTGGGTAAGTTTTTTACGACTATATAAAAGTGCGAAGAATAACTAAAATAGCTTTTGGTGGTGGCTGTCATTGGTGCACAGAAGCCGTTTTTCAATCGCTCAAAGGGGTGCATAAGGTAGAACAAGGTTTTATAGCAGGGCAAGATGAGAATAGTTCTTTTTCAGAAGCAGTAATCGTAAGCTATAATGCCGAAGAAATACCCTTAAAAGTTCTTATTGAAGTTCATTTACGTACACACAATTGTACCTCTGCCCATGCTATGCGAAGAAAATATCGTTCAACTATTTATACTTTTAATGATGGCATGTTCGGTTATGCAGAATCATATTTGAAGGAACTGCAGTCTGATTTTGGCCAAAATCTAATTACTAAAGTTTGTCATTTTAAAGCCTTTAAACCCTCTCAAGAAGCGTTTCAAGATTATTTTTATTCCAACCCTGAAAAACCTTTTTGTGAGACGTATATATCACCAAAACTAAAAGTGTTGCTTACAAAGTTTGCTTTCTACGCAGATGAAAATAAAATCAATAGGCATCATGAAGTGAAGTGAGGGTCTTTTCTATTTGTAAACGTACTTCTTTAGAAGGAATCCTAAAATGGTTGTTCATGAAACTGAAGATGAAAATCCTTCCAGATTTGGTTTTTAAGTATCCACTTAAATTATAGGTATTCCCCATAGAACCCGATTTAGCAAAAATAAAATACTCGTTCGAAGAATTCGGTTTTTTAACCGTTCCATTACCGTTCCATGCGGGAAGCAAGTCAAACAAACGTTGTCTGTCTATTTCAGCATAAAGTTTATGCAATACGCTGACCATAGATTCTGGTGTAAACAAGTTATATCTTGATAATCCGGATCCATCTACCCATCTGGGTTCTTGTCTCAAATTAGAAAGGTGGTTGTCTAGAATAAAATTTCTCGTATTCTTAAAACTTAGGCTATCGGATAGAGTAGAAGAGGCTAAGAGCATTAATTGCTCAGCTATGAAATTATCACTCTCGTATAACATTCTTTTGAAGAGAGAATCAGTAGAAATACCATAGAGCACTTCATAAGGTTCGTTACTAGTTTTTTTTGAAAGATAGATTTCTCTTTCAAGACTTTTTTGAAGGAATTTTTTCGTTAGTTCAGGGCTTGTTATGAAAGGTATTTGTAAAGTGTCTTTTAGAAACTTTGGTATGGTAAATTCATTTTTATGCAATGCCCGGAGCTTTGTTGGTTTGCTCCTTTTGATATGTTGGGCAAAATCACTTGGAGAAACTTCTAGGGTCTCGTCCTCATAAATCGTCGCTACATTTCCATATAAGGGCATAGGCCCGAGCTCGGGGGAAAAATAATAGTGATAATCTTCCCAGGCCCATCCAGGTCCAAACGGAACATCCTCAAAATTATCTAGATAAAGTACTACCGATTTTGGCGTATTTTTTAAAAAGGATAGTGCCGTACTATCCTTAAAATAAGGATGAAGCCAAGTTGGGTCACCGGTACCTTTTATATATATCGAATCATTACTTTCAACATAATTTAGGCTTGGTATTTTATCGTTTAAAAGCTTGTTAGCCGCATACAAAGTAAAAAGTTTGACGGTACTAGCGGGTATAAAATATTTAGCGGAATTTTTGGCGATAATAGTGTCCTTTGTTTGGAGGTCAATCACCAAAAGACCTGTGAATTGCTCACTATATTGTTCACGCTCTAGCTCCGCGATTATTTGTCTTTTTACCTCAGGTAATCGTGCAGCGGTGCATGCCGAAAGCACTATCGATAAAATTATCAGAAGCAAAAATTTACACATAACAGATTGGCTTAAAGCTATTTGAAAGATGTATTTTATCGACTTTAACAACAATTTATCCAATATTTAACTGTTATAATAATTCAAGATATACCTTTTATAGGTAACTTAGTACAGAACCTAATAACATAAATAATCATTTTTGACATTATGGCTAGAGCTATGTTGGAATACACCAAGACTGTCTTGCAAAAGGTTAGTTTTGATGCGAGATTATTCGCAAAAGAAGTGAAAAAAGCGATTTCTTTACTATTACCACAAGAAATTGAAGAGTTAAAAATCTGGTTAAAACAATTTATCGATGACAAACCAGAGTTACATCAAAGTTTATTATTATTAAAAGCATAAATAAAGCCACCCAAACGGGTGGCTTTTTAGTTCAATCGCGCAACCTTTTCAGAGAATATGCTTCTTACTAAAAAGATGTATGAAATATAGTTGTCTCTTTTTAATACTGTTTAGTTTAAGTTGTTCTGAAAGTGAGCTGCGCACGGTAGAACTTTCTGGCGTAAATATTATTGGAAAATGGCAGCTTGAAGCTACCAAGATAAGTCCTGGTGGGCCGGTCGATTGGTCTAATGTTACCGATGGTTCTATTTTTGAATTCAAGCCCAATGGTTTTGTGGAAGTAAGTAATTCTGAAAATGAGCAAATAGGTATTTACAAGATTGAAGAAGATGGTATTTCGATACGTTTTTCAGAAACCAATAATTATAGGGGCTCTTTACAAGAGGGAAAGCTTATTTTAGGTTTTATAGGGTGTATAGAAGAATGTTCTTTTCGGTATAAGCGGATCAATTAATAGTTTATTTATTTAAAGGACTTATAATTTTTACATCTTGAAAAGTGATTGCGCCACGAACTATTGAAGCTATTACATCTTTTAGGGCTTCGGTTATCTGAATTTTTAATTCACTTTTATGATAGATCAAACTAATTTCACGGGCGGGAGATGGTTTTTTAAAATGCTTTAAGTTTTTTTTCTTTTTGTCATCAAGCTCCAAAGTGTTCAAATACGGCAGTAATGTCATACCCATACCTTCATTGGAGAGATTTACCAAAGTTTCAAAGCTTCCACTTTCGATTTGAAAATGATCCGTGGTTCTATTTTTTGGTGATTTGCATAGATTTATGACACCATCCCTAAAACAATGCCCATCTTGAAGCAAAAGCACATCATTGATTTCCAAATCATCTGTGGCTAACTCTTTTGAACCGGAAAGGCGGTGATTAGGAGGTACATAACCTACAAAAGGTTCATAATATAGAGGTCTCTCTTTAATAAATTCTATCTCTAACGGTGTGGCCGCTATGGCCGCATCAATATGCCCATCTTGAATGTTCCTTATTAGGGTATCGGTGGCCTGTTCTTTTATGATCAGATTTACTTTAGGATATTTTTTAATAAAAGTAGGTAAAAACATAGGAAGCAAAGTTGGCATTACCGTAGGAATAATTCCCAGGGTAAAGTCACCGCCGATAAATCCTTTGTCTTGATCTACGATATCTTTAATACGTTCGGCTTCTGCTACAATATTTTTTGCTTGCGCAACTATTTTTTTACCAACTTCGGTAATAGCGATAGGCTTTTTACTTCTATCAAAAAGTAATACATCCAGTTCATCCTCCAGCTTTTGCACTTGCATACTCAAGGTAGGCTGGGTGACAAAGCTCTTCTGCGCTGCGAGGGTGAAATTCTGGTACTCGGCAACTGCTAAAACATACTGTAATTGGGTGATTGTCATTAGCTATAACTTTAAAGAATAAAAATACGAAAAACCATTGATAAATCTTATTGTCATCTCTAATAAGTATCAATATGCCTAATGAAGAAAGCCCAGATAATTCTGGGCTTTCTTTAGTGATTGATGAATTTTTTAATACTAGAACCTAATGGTTAATTCCATATCCTCATTTGCAACTTCAAATTTTGCATCGGCGAATGTTGGTGGGCCCATAACCATTACATTGTTTGACATTCCATAGTTTTCTTTAGGCATTCCATTGGCCTCAAAATCCATTCTTTGATTATTATTTTCATCATGTAGCACGATAATGGCGTAGGTGCCTGGTTCTACGTTTTCGAAACTCAATGTAATCGCACCCTTTTTTGCTATTTCTTTTAAATCGATAACTCCAGCTCCTTTCATAAAAGTATCGGTGTTATGTAGCGAAGCCAATACGCTTCCATTATCATTTAAGACATTTTCAATGGTTACTTTTACAGTTACAGTTTCTGACTGGGCTTTAGCGGTAAAAGCGATAAGTAATATTCCTAAAGTAAGTGCTAATTTTTTCATTTTTTTATTTGTTTTGATTGTTAATGACGAACCAAAAGTGCAACTAGGAGTTTTAAATTTCTAATGTGTATTACTGAACTGTAGTAATTTATAGTTGAATTGTAATATGGTCTCATTTTTGTCACCTTTTAAAAGGCTTGTAGTTAGGAAGATGTATTTTATGGAAGTTTCCTCTTACTATTTTATATTTTTTTAGATAAGGTATATTTTATTCAAGGTCCAAGTCATTTTGCTCCGGCCAAAAACTGATTTAGAGTTCCAGACCCATTTGATAGTCCGAACGTTCGTAAGGTGTTGCTATTCCTCCTATTTTTTTAAAACCTAGTTTCTTATATAAATTGATTGCCGGTACTAAAGAGGTATGCGTTTCAAGAAATAGTTTCTTGGCACCCAATTCCTTAGCTTTTTCAATGATGCAAGTAGCAAGTAAATGGCCAATACCTTTTCCATGTACCTTTGGTGAAACACCCATTTTTGACAACTCATAATCATAGCACGTGTTTTGCATTTTAATAAGTGCGCAAACACCCACAGGTTTCTCATTTTGTAGCGCCACAGCAATGTAACCACCATTATCGATAATATGACTTTGAGGATTGTCTAGCGATTTGTAATCGGCTTCTTCCATCTTAAAATACTTCTCGATCCACCATTGGTTTAAATCTTTGAAAGCCCGACTATACATACTTTCAAAAGGCACAATGACAATATTTTCCTTGTTTGAAGTACGCACCTGTTAAGTGGTCAAGCTTTTTCTTTTTCCCACGATTTCGACCAGCCAATAAATCAGTTGACCTATTCCGCTAACGAATACAAAAAGTAAGACCCAAACAACCAATAAGTTGTTTTCTTTTAGATTGGGGTTTTGTACGGCGTGGACGATGTAAAAGATAAGACTGCCAAATGAAATTAAAATGGTCAAAATAATAAAGACAAAAAACCAGACAATATTTCCAAAGATTAAAGAAGTGGAAATATTTCCATTTGCTTCAAAGTCTTCTATATTTGAGAATATGGAGAAAATAAATAAAAAGTAGACTATAAAAAATCCAAAGAAAACTATGATAGGGGTCAAGGCAAAAAAAGCTTGCCAAAATTTACTATTCAACATGATTCGTTTATTTTAAATTAGATTGCTTTTCAATATGTCTTGCAATTTCTTGTGCTGTTACATCTTTGGCATTTAAATTTTTAATTATCGCAGCGTGGTCTTGTTGCCTCGTTTGTGAAAGTTTAAAAGCGGCTTGAATATCTCTTATCTCAATTTTGAAGCCTACCACACCTTTTACTTGTTTCAAGGTCTTAGAAGACATATCATGCAGCGAAACGGGATTTTCAGACTCTTTTTCATACTTGTTCACCAGCTTATGTAACGACTTCATAACTTCTTCTTCGTTAAGAATCGATAATCTTCCATATACATGCACTGCGATATAATCCCAAGTTGGCACCTCTTCCTCGTGATACCATGATGATGAGATATACGAATGGGGGCCATTGAATATGCATAATACTTCGGGTTGCTTTTCAAATTCTTTCCATTGCGGATTCACCTTTGAAATATGGCTTACCAAAATAGCCTTTCCATCTTCATCATGATCCAACTCTAAAGGAATATGTGTTGCCCATGGTTTTCCATCCACTTGATTTACAAGAATACCAAAACCATTTTCTTGAATAAACTTTTTTACCTCTGCTATGTTTTCATTTTTGTAATAGTGTGGTATATACATACGGTTTATATTAGGCTCTAGAAGAAAATTCATATCAATATTAATGAAAAAGGCCCGACAAAATTTGCCGAGCCTTAATTTTTTTAATGGGTATAAGTTTAATTAGCTTCTTCCTCTAAAATAAAATTTTGAATGGTTTTGTTAGATGCTACTATTTGAACTTCCACCGTGTCGCTGGCTATATATCCTTCCAATTCGGTTATAGCTTTATAAGTTCCTTGGTTGAGACCCATGATCATATAATTTCCATCCACATCTGAAAATGCTGAGGTATTTATAGTGTCCGCAACGATTACTGAAATTTGAGCTCCTTCTAGGGCTGTTTCCACATCCTCGGTTATTGTTGTGATTGTGCCGGCAAGGGTACCTGAGGTAGCTATGTTACTTGCTTTTATGACTGGTTTAAAATTGAACCCGTTGATACCATCAACTCTTTTCGTATTTCCTTTTGCCACAAAAGAGCGACTTACATCAAAATCTAACAGTAAATCTGAAGAAAGCCCGCCTGCAACGGTGAGGCCAGGCTTGATAAATACTTTTATACCACTCTGTTCACCACTTGGCACCTTTAAATCAAATGCTCTACCATCGGTCAATACCACATTTACACCTCTTACATATACCCTAAATAAATCATAGGTCCCGACAGGCACTTCTATATTGGCCAACTGTTCGGTAACACCATTGGTCAGTTCCAAAAGGTTGGTATCTATCTCATCTTCCATTAATACGACAAAAGAAGAGTCATCATTTTCTTCATCGTCATCAGATTGAAGCCTCGCCTCAATCTTGAAAATCGTCACATTTGCCTCGGCTACCAGAGCATACGGAAAAGGGGCGTCAGTTAAGCGTACACTTAATCTGCCTGTTTCGCTATTGGTATTTGAATCGTCTGAGCAGCCTATAAAAAGTAAGGCTGAAGCCAGGAAAAAACTAAAAATTAAATTCTTTTTCATTTTACGTGTTTTAATTGTTTTTAAGAGGTTAAGTACTCTTTCTATTAAGGTTATGTATATGGAACAACCGAAAATGAAAATATCCTCATCAAAAAATGATTTTTTTTAGTTCTATCACGAGCAAAGTCTAATTTTTGAAGTAAGAGTAGGAGCTCACAGCACCTACAAGAGTTAAAACTAGTCGAACTTATCTTTATTCTCTTTCTTCATTTCTTGATATTTCGAATAGAGTCTAAAACCAAGTCGGGCAAATAGGATTATTGCAATAAGGGTAATAATATCAATTGTGTTCATAGCTTCTCTTTTTTAACAACTTTACCAAACCATTTTGCGATTACGTTTTCAGCGGGTTTAAAACGAGGGGAAAAGTCTAAATTTTTTGCTGCCCCCTCTTCGGTACTTCTGTGATCCCATTGCCAAATATAAACTCCTGCAAACCAATCTTTACGCCATACTTTCTTAAATAATGCCTCAAAAGCAAGCTGTTGGGTTTTATCAGATTTCTTGTTATATAAAATTCCAAAATTTGAGCCCCACTCCCACGGCTTTATGGTAGCCGAAACATCACTTTTATATCCGACCTCGGTAAATAGAATCGGTTTTTTGTAGGTTAGGTGCAGTTTCTCAAGTTTAGCGATATGCCTGTCCCAACCTTTTTCTATAGTTTCCAAATCAGGGCTTTTGTTTTTCGTAAGGGGAAAATAGGCCTGAATTCCTATATAATCTAAATCTCCCCAAAAATCGATATATTCATATTCGTCATGCCAATTTGCGGCATAGGTTAACTTCCCTGAATAAATTTCCCTTATTTTCCGAATGAGTTTTTTCCAGCGTTCGGGTTGTTTTTTTATCGATGTTTTAAGCTCGGTGCCTACACAAAATAATTCAACCCCTGTATGTTCTGCGAAACGCGCATAGTACAACATATAATTTTCATATGAGTCGAACCAAGTATCCCATTCTGCGTCCGAGGCTAAGCTAAGATTCGCCCGCCAACCGCTAAAGGTCCATAAGTGGGGCTTTAATTGTACATGTAGCCCTTTCTCATGCATCGCTTTTATAGACTTTATAAAAACAGAATCTCTATACAGCCATGGGGCATCGGTGTCTACCGGTCTTCTAACCGTTTTAGAGGTTTCATCTTCTTGATCGATAAACGGAATAACGGCAACCCATTCTATATTGGCTTTAATAAGGGCATCAGTAGCAATTTCATTGTCTACCGAACCCCAGCCAAAAGTACTCATGCCCCGATGCATTTTGTCTACGTCGTACAAAGCATTGGGTGCACCTTTGTTATTCATAAAATGTTCTGCCCAATCATAAGAATAGTTTTCGTTAGAATTGGCGAAAATCAAAGTTTTAAACACAATAAAAACGATAAGCACGGGGGAGAGAAACCGAATGGCCAATTGTTTAAGGGCAATTTTAGCACCTTTCTTTTTATAGGTTCTGATAAAGTATCTAATAATTAAGAAAAGAACTAAAGCCATTGCAAAAAGCATATGAACGGCTACAATAAAACTAGAATTTGACAAGAATTCGAGAAACAAACCGGCCGCCTCATAAAATGTTCGTTTGCCTCGTGAAATTATGCTTGTAACCAGTATAAAAACACCAAGCCATGTCAACCAATAGATGACAAGAGTATTCCGGATTTCGTTTTTTAATGATGATCGATGAAACATTGCCTTTTAAAGATACTGAAATAAGACGTTAACCTGTCTGCCCATCGCCATCAATATCTTTATTCAAATGTTCTTCTAAAGCGACCAATGTTTTTTTAAGCAAGGCTCTAGTTTTTTCAAGTTCAAGCTCTAAATGTGTAACGCGGTCTTCAATATTGTCGGCTTGTTGTTGCTTTTCTAGTTCGTCTTGCTGCAATAAATCCCAAAATACACCCATATTAGTACTGTTTTGTTGATGATTGGCCAATTACTTCACCCGGAATTCTATCCTCGAGAATTGTTCCATTTTTTTTGTAAACGTAGTACGAGTGATTGTCGCTGTCTAAAGCCACGGAATTTTCTACCTTTTCATTAATAAAATGAATTGCTGAACGGTCATCACAGGCGTAACCATCGGCTAATTTTCCTTCTAAAATATTTTTATGATAAAGCGGTCTTCGAGACTTTTCTGAGTTGTAATGCGGGCAATGGCTTTTCTTTATAAAAGCTAATCCTTCTACAATACTAAGTTCTACTGGCCGCGAGTCGGTAGTTCCGCCGCTGGTCCAACATAAAGAGCCTGCACTACCACCACCCATCACAGTGCCATTCTCATAAGCTTTACGCAAGAGAACATCAATACCCTGGGCTTTCCATATAGCTAGCATGTTTAAGGTGTTTCCTCCTCCGACTACGATGGCATCCATTTTATTGATAATGGTCTCAAAGGTTTCCTTTTGGTCATAAGAGTTTATCCAAACCTTTAAAACATGGGGTTTTACCTTAATTTGGCTACAAACCTCATAAAACCTGGCAATATAGCCCTCATCATCTCCGCTGGCAGTGGGTATAAAACAAATGTTCGGATTTTCTTTTCCGGTCATTTGTGCCATATACTTTAAGAAAGGTACGGTATGGCGACCACTACCATAAATTAATAACTGTCTTTTCATGAATACTAAAATAAAAAAACATTATTCGCCAGAAGCGCTGCGATTCTGGCCGTTTTTATTTCTTGAATTTCGACCTCGAGGATTCTGATTTCCGGACTTGTTGCGATTTTTATTACGGTTTCGGTTTCTATTACCAGAGTTGTTGGGCTTTTTAACCTGTTTTGGATTTGCAGGTTCTTTAGAATCGTCAACATAAGGGTTCTCGGCAATTCGAGGTACTTCTTGCTTTATCAACTTTTCAATATCCCTTAAGTACGGTCGCTCCTCAACCTCACAAAAAGACAATGCTATCCCACTAGCACTTGCACGCCCCGTTCTTCCGATACGATGCACGTATGTTTCAGGTACATTGGGTAAATCGTAGTTGACAACCAAAGAAAGCTCTTCAACATCGATTCCACGGGCGGCAATATCGGTCGCTACCAGTACTTTTAGCTGTCCTTCCTTAAAGGCACCTAAGGCTTTTTGGCGTGCAGTCTGTGATTTATTGCCATGTATTGCCGCAGATTCGATATCCGCTTGGGCCAACTTTTTAACAATTTTATTGGCACCGTGCTTGGTTCTTGAGAATACCAATACAGATTCTTTGGTTTTATCTTGAAGTATATGCACTAAAAGTTTGGGTTTATCGGATTTGCTCACAAAATAAACCCCCTGCTCCACTTTCTCTGCGGTCGCTTGTTGCGGTTTTATGGTCACCTGTTCAAAATCTCCCAATATTTTTCTTGAAAGTTCAACAATGGTTTTGGGCATTGTTGCAGAAAAAAACAGTGATTGGCGTTTAGGGGGTAGCTTGGCTATGATTTTTTTGATATCATGAATAAACCCCATATCCAGCATCTGGTCCGCTTCATCAAGCACGGCATATTCGATATCCTGTAGCGATATAAATCCTTGATTCATTAAATCTAACAGACGCCCTGGGGTAGCAATTAAAATATCTACGCCATTTTTAAGGGTATTTACCTGCTTGCCCTGTTTTACCCCGCCAAAAATTACTGTATTCCTTAGTCCGGTATGCCTACCATAGGCCGTAAAACTTTCACCTATTTGTATGGCCAGTTCTCGGGTCGGGGTGACCACCAAAGCCTTTATGCTTCTTCTTCGCTCTTGCTGATTTTTTGCAAGAAATAAATGATGCAAGATAGGAATACCGAATGCAGCGGTTTTACCAGTGCCGGTTTGCGCTACACCTAAAAGGTCTTTTCCTTTAAGTAAAATTGGGATTGCTTGTGATTGAATCGGGGTAGGATGTATGTAGCCTTCGGTTTCTAAAGCTTTTAGTATGGGTTCGGCAAGGCCGAGGTCTTTAAATGTCATATTATTTTATCAGTGGCGAAGGTACTGGAATTTGTAACAATCTAGTCGCATAAAATTACAGTTGGGTAATTCTTATTGCCCAAAGAACAAATGTCTTTCGACTTTTGACCTGTCAATCAAAAACGATGAACATGAAAAACCAAATTACATTTAGCCTTCTTTTTCTAATGGCCTGTGTCTCATCAGCACAGCTTACAGTAAATGGAATCGTCACGGACAAATCAAACGTACCTGTAGTGGGTGCCAATGTGTATTTAGAAGGCACCTATGATGGTTCTTCTACCGACGATAATGGTAAATTCTCTTTTGAAACCTCTGAAACGGGCACACAAACCCTCATAATTTCCATGTTGTCCTATGAACCACATTACGAGATAGGCGATGTTTCTTATCTCCAAAATTTGAATATTAGGCTTTTAGAAGCGGTAAATTCGCTTACTGGTGTAACACTTACCGCCGGAACGTTTGAAGCAGGCGACAATTCAAAAGTTTCTGTTCTTAAACCGTTAGATATTGTTACTACGGCAGGGGCAGCAGGCGATTTTGTAGCAGCACTGCAGACTTTACCAGGCACCAGTACTGTAAATGAAGATGGGCGTTTATTTGTAAGGGGTGGCGATGCCGGTGAAACTCAAGTTTTTATTGACGGTCTTCGGGTTTTTCAGCCTTTTAATGCGACGGCCAATAATATACCCACTAGGGGAAGATTTTCTCCTTTTCTATTTAAAGGGATTACCTTTAGTACCGGGGGATATTCAGCGGAATATGGCCAAGCCTTATCAAGCGTACTTCTACTGAACACAACCGATGTTCCTGACCAGGAGAAAACGGATATTTCAATCATGTCAGTTGGTGGTGGTATCGGTCATACCGAAATTTGGGGTGACGAATCTTTGAGTTTTAATACCCAATACATCAATCTTGCACCTTATGAATCATTAATACCGTCTAATCAGGGTATTCGTTGGAATAGTCCGTACGAGTCTATCTCTGGTGAGGCAGTCTTCAGAAGTAAAGGAGAGAAAGGTATATTCAAGCTTTACACGGGCTTTAACCACGCTGATCTTGATATTGAGCAAGAGAATATCAATTTTGAGGAATTTGTACGTTTTGAGCTGACGAACAATAACCTTTACTTCAATTCTTCGTACAAACACTTTTTTGCAAACGATTGGACTTTAACCTCAGGGGCGAGTCTCTCGTGGGATACCAATGAGATTGGCCTATTTGAAAACACAATTGATATCAAAGAAACCGGTTCACACCTAAAACTAAAGTTGAAAAAGACTTTTAGTAACCGATTCAATCTTCAATTTGGCACTGAACTATTTAATATAGACTTTGAAGAAACCTTTAGAACGCCTGATGGCATGCAGTTTAAAAGTGCTTACGATGACCAGTTGCTAGCAGGTTTTGTAGAAAGTGATGTATTCTTCAGTAATAAATTTGCTATGAAATTGGGCGCCCGGGTAGATAATACTTCCGTTTTAAATCAATTTAATTTTTCTCCAAGAGTATCCTTAGCATACCAAAGCAGCGAAAATGGGCAATTTTCTTTTGCCTATGGCGATTTCTATCAAAACCCCCAAAGTAATATTCTTAGATATGATCAAAATTTAAATGTCGAGAAAACGTCTCATTATATTCTTAACTATCAATATGTCGCTAATGGAAAAACCTTTAGGGCTGAAGCGTACCATAAAGCTTATGACGGTTTGGTAAAATACAACACGGAAATGCCTCAATTTGATTCGCAGTTCAACAATTTAGGCAATGGGTATGCTAGCGGATTGGATATTTTTTGGAGAGATAACAAAAGCATTAAAGACTTCGATTATTGGGCTTCATACAGCTATCTAAATACGAAACGAGATTTTAGAAATTTCAGGGAGCGTGCTACACCTAATTTTGCGCCTAAGCATAACATTTCAATTGTCACCAAAAAGTGGGTAAACAAACTAAGATCTCAAATTGGGCTTTCTTATAGCTATGTTTCGGGCAGACCTTATGATAACCCCAATACAGCAGAATTTCTGGCTGAAAAGACCAAGGCCTTTAACAATCTTAGTTTTAATTGGGCCTATCTCATAGATCAGCAGAAGATTTTGTATTTCTCTGTAAACAATGTTCTAGGTTTCAATAATGTAAACAACTATCAATATGCCAACGTCCCTAATGTTGATGGTGTTTTTGAAAGGCAAACGATTAGACCTGCAGCCGATAGTTTTTTCTTTGTAGGCTTCTTTTGGACCATCAGTAAAGACAAAAAAAGTAATCAGTTAGATAATCTATAGTAAACAGTTCGTCATTAGAATACTACAATTGGGTAATTCATATTGTTTAAAGAGATAATTCAGAATCATATTTGTCATGAAATAAATGTTTCATTGAAATCAATTAGAAGAAAAATCAACAACTATAAAACTACAATACAATGAGAAGACTTACACTACTTTTATTATTTCTAACAATATCAAGTTTAAAGGCTCAAGATCAATATTCCATGGGCATGCAAAAGGCAATGGAATTATGGTCGGAACAAAAGATTGTGGAGGCATCGAATATGTTCGAACGAATCGCCACGGCCGAAATGGATAATTGGTTGCCGTATTATTATGTAGCCATGGTCAATACAACGGCCTCTTTTGGTGAAAAAGACGAACAAAAATTAAAAATGCAACTGAAAAAGGCCAAAGAATATATTGATAATGCAAAAAACATTTCTCCTGACAACGCTGAAATTCTAGTGCAAGAAGCAATGATAAATACCGCCTGGATGGCTTTCGATGGAGCTACCTACGGAATGACGCTTTCAGGAAAGAATGTACAACTTTATCAAAAAGCGGCTGAACTGGCTCCAAACAACCCAAGAGTCGTGTTCGGAAAGGCAGAGTGGGATATGGGAACAGCACGCTATTTTGGTAAGGATACGACGCCTTATTGTAAAGATATTGAAAGGGCTTTACAACTTTTTGCTACTTTTAAACCAGAAACAGAATTTCATCCTAACTGGGGTAAAGAACGTGCTGAGCAGATTGCTGAAGAATGTAAATCATAGTTTATGAAGAATTTTATTAAGGTTCTTAAGGTTTCGTTGATTATAACGGTCTTTATCTCTTTAATGAATATTTTCATTTTTAATGATGGTGATTATAGTATCGAAAATGCGATAAGGCAGATTATTATAAGCTTTATATTTTCACTAGCCCTTACTGCTGCCAACTCCTATTATTATGACGGTATAAGCTTAAAATACGATTGGGAAAAAGACCCTAAAAAACGCTTATGGTTCGGCGCAATAGGTTCTATAGTAATCACCATTGTTGTTTTTGCGATTCTCCGATATTTTCTAACGTTTTATTATACTGGTAGGTCATTGGGTGAGTTCATTGAAAAAGAAGAATTCACGCCTTATCTGATAGCACTGATTATAACCCTGATTGCTTCACTTTTTATACATACCTTCTATTTTTATAGGGCCCTTCAGAAAAAGCAGGTCAAAGAACAAAAGATAATTGCAGGTACGGCATCTGCACGTTTTGATGCTTTAAAAAACCAGTTAGACCCACATTTTTTGTTCAATAGCTTAAACGTGCTTACTAGTCTAATAGAAGAAGATCCACATCAGGCCCAAAAATTTACCACTTCGTTATCAAAAGTATATCGCTATGTGTTAGAGCAGAAGAACAAAGACTTGGTAACGGTTGATGAAGAATTGAATTTCGCAAGAACTTACGTTCGGTTACTAAAAATGCGTTTTGAAGATAGTATCGTTTTTGAGATTCCTGAGGCATCTTCAGATCCTGAAGCTAAAATAGTTCCCCTCTCACTTCAGTTGCTACTCGAAAATGCGGTCAAACATAATGTAGTTACTTCGTCAAGACCTTTACGTATAAGCGTTTTTGAAGAGAATGGTAATCTTGTTGTAAAGAACAATCTTCAAGAGAAACAGGTCGTCAAAAAAAGTAGTGGTGTTGGTCTGCAGAATATTAGGCAGCGCTATGACATTCTCACCGATAGAAAAGTAAGTATAGACAAAAAAACTGATGAGTTCAGCGTTGCATTACCCATGTTGAGTAAAAAAGTATCTATACTCGAAACCCAAGAAACACATATTGAAGAAAAGCGCTAT
This sequence comes from uncultured Croceitalea sp., assembly GCA_937969515.1. Taxonomy (GTDB): domain Bacteria; phylum Bacteroidota; class Bacteroidia; order Flavobacteriales; family Flavobacteriaceae; genus Croceitalea; species Croceitalea marina. Next base: position 56,803 of record CALBVX010000070.1, read on the forward strand.
CTAAAAGCAAAAGAACGTGTAGATGCGATAAAAGGGTTTTACAGTAATCTTTTCGCCTATTTAATTGTTATTCCCTTTCTGTGGTGGCTTAACCTTAGAACCACGGATTTCTTATGGGCGATTTTCCCTACACTTGGTTGGGGTTTTGGTCTTACCGCCCATGCTATGGAGGCCTTTGGCTACAATCCACTTTGGGGAAAACGATGGCAAGACAAGAAGATCAAGGAACTTATGGACAAGGAGGATTTTTAAAGTTCAAGTTCAAAATCACAATCCATCCTTAAAAAAATACAATTCGGTCACACAGTTTTTTAAACCCCCCTATCTCTTAAGACATTTGATATGTAATTAAAAAACATAAAAAGATGGAAAATAGAGACGATCTCAGATATCAAAAAGCAAAAGAGCGCGTAGAAGAGATAAAGGGATTTTACAGTAATCTAACGGCTTACGCAATTGTTATTCCCCTTCTGGCATATTTAAATTATCAAACTACGTATTTTCCATGGGTTATATTTCCGGCATTAGGATGGGGTCTTGGGCTTTTATTTCATGGAATATGCGCTTTTGGTTATAATCCATTGTTTGGGAAAAGCTGGGAACAACGAAAAATTCAAGAATTAATGAACAGCGATGAGTTCTAAAAACTGTAACTAAACACTATTCATCTGGGTAACTATTCAGATTAAAAACAATTATTATGGAATTCAATACAAATGACACTAAATATAGAAGGGTATTAGATAGAGTTGCCAAACTAAAACGGTTTTATGGACAAGCTTTGAGAGGTTTGTTGGCGATTCTAATAACAGGTGCAATTAATTATTACCTTAACGAATGGAGTCATCCCTGGTTTTTATGGGTAGTTTTCGGCGTTGTGGTCTTGACCATTTTAAGGGCTATAAGACTCTTTGGCGCAGCTATTTTATTCGGAAAAGACTGGGAAGAACAAAAAGTAAGACAATTCATGGAAAAAGATAATTTTTAAACTATTTGTAATTTTAATCAAAAGGGCAATCAAAACAATTTAAAATGGAAACCAATAGAGCTGAAAACAAATATCAACGAGCAAAAGAACGTGTTGAAGAGCTAAAAAAGTTCTACGGTCATTTAACCTCTTACATTTTGGTAATTGGCAGTCTAGCTATATTAAACTATTGGGTAGATGGATGGCGATATATGTGGTTTTTATGGGCTGCTTTTGGCTGGGGTATAGGTATTTTGGCCCATGCTTCACGTACATTTAATCTCAACCCTTTCTTTAATAAAGAATGGGAGCAAAGAAAGATCAAGGAGTTTATGGAAAAGCAGGAAGAACAAGAAAAATGGAGGTAATCATGAAAAATTATAATAAGGATAAGTACGCTAAAGCAAAAAAGAGGGTGGATGAGCTCAAAGGGTTTTATATACATGCCACTATTTACACGGTAATCAATGCTTTTATTTTGGTAAATATTTTTATACAAAGTGGATACAATGGCACCGGTTTCTGGCAGATTGAACATTTTTTCACTTTGTTTTTCTGGGGTATAGGCTTGTTTTTTCATGCTTCAAAGGTATTTAGGTTAAATCCTTTTTTCAATAAGGATTGGGAGCAACGCCAGATAGAGAAGTATATAGAAAAAGATAGGGAAGAAGCTGATAAATTCACAAAATGACAACTGAAAATAAACAACCAATTAGTCCTCTCATTAGAGCAAAAGAGAGGGTGAGAAAACTAAAATCGTTTTATAAACATCTAACGGCTTATATTCTTGTAAGTGCCATGCTGCTTATACTGTCGGGCAGGGTGACATTCATTCTTTTAAGCAAAGAGGCGCTTGGCAATCCAGAGTTTTTAGAATGGATCAATTGGAACCTTTTTGGAACTCCGATTATATGGGGTATAGTTGTGCTGATACATGCAGCTTCTGTTTTTATGAATAGTCCGTTTAAAAAGTGGGAAGAAAGGCAAATCCAGAAATTTATTAGAAAAGATAAAGAGGAAACGGAAAGATATCGTTAGTGCGCTATATTTATCGTTTAGCAAACCAATAGAAAGCTATAATGAACGTAATTGTAATAGAAGACGAAAAACCGGCGGCAAGAAGATTGGCCAGGCTATTGGCCGAACTTGATGTTCAAGTTTCTACAATGTTGCATTCGGTAGAAGAATCTATCGAGTGGTTTCAAAACAATGAACACCCCGAACTGATATTTTTAGACATTCAACTTTCAGATGGGCTTTCATTTGAAATTTTTGATGTTATCGAGGTTAAAAGTGCCATCATATTTACTACCGCTTTTGATGAATATGCACTACAAGCTTTTAAGTTAAACAGCATTGATTATTTGTTAAAACCCATTGATGATGAAGACCTAGAAAAAGCGGTAAAAAAGTACCGTGATTTTAAGCCTGAAAAAGATAGAATTTCGGTAGATTTTGAAGACATAAAAAAACTGCTTGTAAACCCCTTGGAAAGGGAGTATAAAAAACGATTTACGGCTAGGGTAGGGCAGCACTTAAAAATTATTAATGCAGATGAGGTTGAATGTTTTTACAGCGAGAACAAAGGTACTTATGCCGCAACTATAGATGGTAGAAATTATTTGTTGGATACCACATTAGAGAATTTGGAAGAAGAGCTGGCCCCAAAAATATTTTTTAGGGTAAGCCGAAAATTCTATGTGAACATTAATCACATTAATGACATTATTTCGTACACCAATTCAAGGCTTCAAATCAAGTTGAACCACTTTAAAGAACAAGAAATCATCGTTAGTAGAGAGCGTGTCAAAGATTTTAAGCTTTGGTTGGAATGACAATATTTAAAATATTGATTTAAAACAAATTAAAGCTATCAATAGATTTTTCTTATAGTAGCTTTTTTTGAGATTTTAACTACTTTTCATCAATACGATTGTCATCAAATGCAGAGGGCAATAACTTCGGTATTAATTTTATAAAGATAGGTAATAAAACGGCTCCTCCGGGCAATATAAAAATAGCTAATGAGGGAATAGATTTAAAAATATCCAGTAATTGTAATTGTATTTTTTTTCGCTCCTCTTCATTTAATTCTTTAGTGGTAGCTTTTGTCAATAATAAAACCAATTCTTTACTTTCAGACAATTCTTTCTTTAATCTTTTACTATTTCTTAGAATTATTTTACTGACATTTTTCGTCATTCCATCGTAGAATTTAGAAGCCAAATTGGTGTCCTTTAAATAGGGTATTTTTTCAAAATTTTCTTCAAAGAAAATCCGTACATTTTTTAATGCATTTTCGATGGTGTTTTTTTCATGATTTAGGTCCTTCCCAAGACGGTCTATGTACTCCGATTCTGTATAGTCTAATGAGTGGTCTTCCCAAACGGTCAGGCAAGCGATATCGAGTAGGTATTTTTTTTCGCAGGAGGTAAAGTTAGTGTAAAGAATGTTTAGATCGTTATTGTCAAAATTTGCATTTTCGATATCAACATAGGTTAATGAAGAAGCAAGAAGTTGAATTAGTTTTTCATCTGACTTACGGGTTTTTTTAGAATTCAAGGCCTGATAAGCGATATTTACGGTCACATATTCCAACAGTTGCGCGTGTCGAATCAAATTGGTTTTATCCGATAGATAGGCCCTAAATAACAAAACATCTATAAAAAGCAGTGAATTGGTGATGCTATTTCCGAATGCTCTGTTAAATATATTGCCATTCAAATAGATTCTTGAATCTATCAATTGCTCTAACTGGGCATCTGTCTTACTTCCGGTAAGTATTTTATTTAAAAAAGAAATTTTGCCTAGGTCTAGGGTATTGTAATAGCTAAATACCGTATTTACAAACTCTTCAAAATTAATGTTACCCGTATCAAAGCGATAGGAGCAGTATAGCGCGGATAACAGATTGATTTTTGCTACTTCGTCTTCAGATAATTTATGCTCCGTTGCTATAAATGAAGGTACGGCCAAATGCACACCATAAATAAACCCGTTTAATAAAAGGTCATCATAAAGGTCATCAAAATCTTTGTAAGCTTTGGAGTATTCATCTGCTAAAGAGCCAAATTTAGAAATCCATCCTGAGGCTGAAGGGTTCATAAGGTAGGTTAATTAAAACTCAAAGAAAATGAAAATATAGGACTTCACCTACACTTCTATACAAAGTATATGATTCTCAGCTAGAATTTTCATTAAGACAATTTTAACATATTAAACCAAACCCCTAACTGTGATGTCCCGTAGGTAGGGTTGTATTAATCTTCAAACAATTATAAGAAATGAAAAAAACAACTAAGTTTTTCACTGGTTTTGGGCTGTTGGCCCTCGCAACGGGCATTTTTGTTGCTGCAGACCACATTGACGCACCGGCTAGTATGGGAACAACAGCCGATATCGCCGACTATTTTGCGTTTGAGCCTACTATGGGCTCAGATAATACAGTTTTTATAGTTGACCTGCAGTCTAATGTTGTGGATGGATTGGCTTACGGAACATTTGACGAAGATGTTTTAACAGAAATAAACATTGATTTAGATGGTGATCTTACCGAAGACATGGTTATACAGGCCATTCCTCGCAACGGAAGAATGTATTTCTTTGGCCCTGTTACCCCTAATCAAACGGGGCTAAATAGTCAAGTTTTGGTAGACAGCCCTCTAGGCGATGTCGAAATCTCTGCTACTTCGGCTATAACAGAAACGACCTCAGAAGGTGTATCGTTTTTTGCAGGTCCACGACAAGATCCTTTCTTTTTCGACTTTTTCCGTTTTAATGAGGTTTTAGCTCCTAGCCCTATGGATAACAGTGGTTTTAATGTGCCGGGGGAAGATACTTTTGATGGGGCAAACACAATGTCCATCGCAATTGAAATACCGAATAGCATGATAGGTGAGGCTACTGGGACCAATGTAATAGGGCTGCCAGTTTATAAAACTTGGATAACGACAAACAGAAAACAGTAATTACAATCTAAAAACTAAGAACATGAAATTAAATAGTATAAAACACATATTTGTAGGGTTATTACTGTCTTTTGTAGTGGTAAGTTGCAATAATGATGATGATATGATGATGGATGACGATATGATGGCAGGGCCAGATTTTTCAGGAACATTTGCTCAAGTGGATCATATGGGCCGTCCGGGTATCAATACGGTGTTAGGTGCCGACGGTGATGCAAAGGATGCACACAATATTTCAATTCCGGCAAATCAGGGAGCTGCTTTTCAAATGGCATACCAAGAACGTTTAGAGGCATTGCATGATGCCTATGCAATCGCGTTAGGGCTAACAGCAGAAGATGTAGATTATGAACCTAATATTTTAAGTGGTATTCTTGGTTTTGATGTGACCGCCGAAATATTAACCAGTGTTCTGGCCACCGATGTTTTAGAAGTCGCCCCGGATGCACAAACGGTTTATTTTGATGGCAGTGTACCTGTTGGTTTTACCGGCAGAAAATTACAAGATGATGTGATTGATATTTCGCTTATTCTTCTTTTTGGAGGTCGTGACGGTGCACGTTTTAATGGTGAAGGAGGTTTACCACAGTTAGTCACCGATGGCGTTGGGCTCACTGCAGATAATATTACTACTACATTCCCTTATATAGGGTCTCCTGAGTAAGATGATGTATGCTATGAAAAGGAGGTAGAAGGGGAGTTTTAAAGAGCTCTCCTTCTTTTTTAACAACTAAAATCACTACAATGAAAAACATCGTTTATAGTATAGCTGTTCTGCTTATCGTTTCTTGCAACGTTACAAATACAAAATTTGCGACCAATTCAAAAGACTACGAGGCCTATTTGTCTCCTCACCAAGTGGAAACCACTTCAAAACATTTTGAATTATGGAATTCAAAGATAAAACCGGACAGTGTTCAATTATTAAGTTTCCCTAACATTGCGGGCGAATACAATCGTTTCTTTAAAAAAACAGGTGAAATTACGTATTTAAAGAAAGCCGAAAAAGCTTTAGTGAAAGCCGTTGAAATCGCTAATATGAATAAAGCGGGGTATCGAAGAGCTTTAGCACGCAATTATATTTCACAACACCGTTTTAAGGAGGCACTCACACTTGCTGAAGAGGCTTCAAAGATCGGTGGAGGAAAAACGGAAACACAAAGCCTACTTTTTGATGTTCATATGGAACTGGGCAACTACAAAAAAGCGGAAGCCTATTTAGACAGTATTAAAGACATGTCCAGCTTTGGATACCTTATCCGAATTGCAAAATGGAACGATTACAAGGGAGACCTTGATACCACTATAACTTTCATGGAAAAGGCCATGGCAAAAGCAGAATCATCTAAAAACAAAACACTTCTACTTTGGTCATATAGCAATATTGCTGATTATTATGGTCATGCAGGTAGAATAAAAGACTCGTATAATTATTATCTAAAAACATTAGAGCTCGACCCCCAAAATGCGTACGCTAAAAAAGGTATCGCTTGGATTGTCTTTTCCTATGAGAAAAATGGAAAAGAAGCACTTCGCATTTTGGATGCCGTTACGGAAAATTATAATGCTCCAGATTATTATTTATTGAAGGCAGAAATTTCCGAATTCATGAATAACGAAGTGGCAGTGATAGAAAATATGGATAAATATTACACGGCTATTAAATCAGAAGCACTTGCTTATGGTGATATGTATAATGCTTATCAAGTAGAGTTTTACCTAAACCATACAGAGCAGTATGAAAAGGCATTAAGCCTGGCCTTAAAAGAAGTAATGAATAGACCAACTCCCGAGGCTTATGGCCTTTTGGGCCAAACATATTATAAAATGGGTGAATATCAGGCTGCCTTAGAGGTTGTGGAGAATCGCATAAAAGGCAAAACCTTTGAACCGGCCATTTTATATAAGGCCGCCGAAATTTATAAGGCTAACAATAAGTTAGAAAAGGTAGACGCCTTAAAGCAAGAACTTTTAGGGGCTGTATACGAGTTGGGTCCGGCATCTAAAAATGAAATTTTAAGTTTATAAGATATCCGATTGTAGGATGTTTAGTTGTTTTTAAGTAGCTCTCCGATATTGTCGGAGAGCTTTTTAGGTTCTAATTTTAGTACTTGACCTGAGATATGTACCTTGTAAAAATGAGAAGCTATACTTTAGGTATTTTGACTTTAATTCTTGTTCTATTCGCCACAACTATTTATGGTCAGTCGAATACCCAGGGTGTCAAACAAGATTCAATCAAAAATTTTAATCTTACCGCGCTACCCGTAGTTTTTTATCTGCCGGAAACAGGTCTAGGTTTCGGCGGACTTGGTATCTCCACTTTTCGATTTAAAGATGAACTTGAAACGAGCAGGCCATCATCGGCTCAATTAGGCGTAAGCTATACTACAAAGAATCAGCTACTTGTCTTTGCACCCTACGAATTGTATTGGGATGATGAGAAATGGCGTATTGTTG
>CALBVX010000071.1 GCA_937969515.1 uncultured Croceitalea sp.
TACAAAAACTAATGCTCAAGTAGAAGAAGAAAAGCCGACAGACCCATTTTCTGAAGAAGAAATGCAAAACCACTGGGCCGACTTTGTCAAAAAATTGGATGATAAGGGAAAGAAGATATTGGCTTCTAACCTAAATGCCGATATTCCAAAGCTTAAAAACGAAACCACTATTTGGATTGAATTGCCAAATTCTACCATGAAAAAAGAGGTTGAGCGTGAACAAAGCCTAATGCTAAATTATTTAAAAGAAAAGCTGAATAATTTTACTGTTACTCTTCAGATTTCTGTTAATGAAGAGACATCTAAAAAGTTCGCTTTTACGCCTGAGGAAAAATACGAGAAACTCAAAGAAAAGAATCCGGCAATAGATTTACTAAGAAAAGAATTCGATTTAGACTTGTAAATAACAAATGATGTTAGGCTTAAAACTACCAACAGACCCAAGATGGGTAAATATCGTTGAAAAGAACATTGAAGAAATACTTACCGATCATGCCTACTGTGAACAAAAAGCAGCTAGTACGGCCATTTCGCTTATCGTTTCTTTTCCAGAGTACACTGATCTTATACAAGAAATGATAGCGCTTTCAAGAGAAGAAATGGGGCATTTTAAAATGGTTCACGATTTAATTTTAAAACGTGGCGGAACGTTGGGCAGAGACCGTAAAGACGAGTATGTACTCCAACTTTTAAAGTTTTTTCCGAAAGGTGGAAGCCGTACAACGCAATTGGTGCATCGTTTGTTATATGCAGCCCTAATCGAAGCGCGAAGCTGTGAGCGTTTTAGGCTATTATCAGAAGAACTGGAAGACAAAGAACTGTCTGAATTCTATTATAAATTAATGGTAAGCGAGGCTAGCCACTATGCCATGTTTTTAAAGTTTGCACGCAAATATGGCGACTTGGATGAAGTCAATAAAAAATGGCAAGATTTATTGAATTATGAAGCCGAAATCATGAAAAATTTAGGAAACAAAGAAACCATTCACGGTTAGTCTACTCCTCAAGTTTTTTCTGGTAGTAATCATACAACGCAAACTGCGACCTCACTTTGGGTTTATCGTCATCCTTATAGGCATTATCTTGTTTTGAAGAAAAAATCCGTGCCTTAACATTGTCATTCCAAGAAATTTCAAAAGTCTCCAATAATTCCTGTTTTACATCCTCATCATATATTGGGCAACCGACTTCTACTCTATAATCTAAATTCCGTGTCATCCAATCCGCAGAAGATATATATACTTTTGGGTTGCCATCATTTCCAAAAATGAATAATCGAGGATGCTCTAAAAACTTATCAACGACACTTATCGCCTCAATATTTTCGCTCATACCTTCAACACCCGGAATCAAACAACATATACCCCTAATAATCAATTGTATCTTTACCCCGGCCCTACTTGCTTCATATAACTTATCTACCATTTTATAAGAAGTAAAACTATTCATCTTAATCTTTATGAATGCTTCTTTGCCTACTATTGCATTGGCAATTTCATTATCGATAAGTTTGGTAAAAACGTTTTTGGTATAATGTGGCGATACAATAAGGTGCTTGTACTTATTTATTTTATAGGTAGTTTCAAAAAAACCAAAAACCTTTTGAAGTTCTTTTAGTATTGCATCATGCGCCGTGAACAAGGTGTAATCGGTATAAATTTTTGCCGTAGACTCATTGAAGTTACCGGTACTAACAAATCCATAACGTTTGGTGCTATTTCCCTCTATACGTTCTATCAGACATATTTTGCTGTGTACTTTTAGTCCTGGAATACCAAATATTAGTTTTATACCTTCTTCCTGCAGTTGATTGGCATATTCAATATTGGCCTGCTCATCAAAACGGGCTTGTAATTCTATTTGAACAGTTACTTGTTTTCCGTTTTTAGCCGCATTTATGAGTGCAGCCGCAACCTGCGAATTACTAGCCAATCGATATACCGTAATCTGTATGGACTTTACAAAGGGGTCTAAAGCCGCTTCTTTTAAAAACTTAATTACGTATGAATAGGTATGATAAGGCGTATAAATTAAAAAGTCTTTTTGAGCAATTTTCTCAAGAATGCTGCCTTCTAAACCTAAACCTTTTACTGGGAGAGGAGTGATTTTATCATATAACAAATCTGTCCTTCCTAAACTGGGGAAACCCATATAATCTCTGCGGTTATGATAACGCCCGCCAGGAATCACACTATCCGTCTCTTCAATGTTCATCTTTTCCTTAAGAAAGCGTAAGGTGTCTATTCTAATCTTTTTATCATAAACAAACCTTACAGGATCTCCTATTTTTCTATGCTCAACACTAGAAGAAATCTTCTCTATAAAACTCTTGCTCAAGTCGTTGTCAATATCTAATTCTGCATCTCGGGTAATCTTGATCATATGAGCAGAAATCTCCTCATAATCGAACATGGTGAATATGTCATCTAAACAAAATCGAATTAAATCATCTAGAATTATAATAAAATTCTTTCCGTCTTCTTTCGGCAGCTCAACAAAGCGATCAACACCTTTAGGAATTTCAATTAGAGCGTACTGCATTTCGGTCTTACGCTTTAAAAATCCCCCTTGTTCTTTTCTCAACACCATTTTTACGGCGAGGTATGCCGCTGTGTCTTTCAGTGTTGGAAACTGTGCTAAACTGTTTAAGATGATAATTATCAATTCTGGATTTACCTCTCTTAAAAAATAATCTTTTATGAATTCTGCTTGCTTCTCTGAAACCTCGGTCTCGTCAATGATATGAATGTTCTCTGTAGCAAGTTCGGCTTCAATTTTTTTGAGTATTTCTAAACTCTTTGATTGTTGTTTGATTACCACTTGTGTAATTTCTTCTAAAAGGTCTTTGGCCTTTTCTCCCCCAAGAACACTTTTACCACTTTTGCCCGCTTCGACAATTCGTTTTACCGTGGCATAGCGTACTTTGAAAAACTCATCCAAGTTATTACTGAAAATTCCTAGAAAACGTAATCTTTCTATTAAAGGCACATTCTTGTCAGCGCTTTCTTGAAGCACTCTATAATTAAAATGTAACCAGCTGATTTCTCTGTTTACATACTCGTTTTGAGGTTTTGTCATTCTATCGTAGTTCTTTTGGAAAAATAACTTGTTTTGTATTCCCTTTTGTTATTTTTTCCCAGTTTTCTGCTTCAAAATCAATCTGCACCAATCCTGATGTTGGAACATTTTCAATATACCTATCTCCAAGCGTATTTACAAGTGTTGTCAAAGCATAATTATGACCAAAAAGCAAAATGGTCTGGTTAGTATTGCCTATTTGTTTTAAATAATTTAATACACCCTCTCCAGAAAAGTCATATAAATCATGGCTCACCGATAATCTGCTCAAATCAAAGTTTAGGTTTCTTAAAAAAATCGTACAGGTATGCAATGCCCTATTTGCCGGACTCGAAAAAGCATAATCAATTTTGATCTGGTTCGTCTTTAAAGCGTTAGAAACCAAATGTGCATCATTTATACCTCTTTCTTTTAAAGGCCTATCGATGTCTTTAACTTGGTATTTCCATGAAGATTTTGCATGTCTAACAAAAAATATTGTTTTCATAAAATCTAAGGTTGTAAGCGTTCAATCTTCCAGTTAAGGTCTTTTTGTAACGTATATCGTATTCTATCGTGAAGTCTATTGGGCCGACCTTGCCAAAATTCAATTGAGATCGGTTTTACGATATATCCGCCCCAATTCTCAGGTCGTTCCACTTCTTTGCCCTCATAACTCTTTTCCAGCGCTGACAAACGCTTTTCTAAAATCTCTCGTGACGCCACCACTTGGCTCTGCTCAGAAACGATTGCCCCAAGTTTACTGCCGAAAGGGCGAGACTCAAAATAACCATCTGAAAGATTCTCCGCTATTTTCTCCGCACTACCTTTTATGATTACTTGTCTCTCTAAAATGGGCCAAAAAAATGATAAACATGTAGATGGATTATTCGCTAGGGCCCTACCTTTTTCGCTTTGGTAATTGGTGTAAAAAATAAAACCTTCATGGGTATACTTTTTCATTAAAACCACTCTGCTCTTTGGAAAACCATCCAAACCAATAGTGGAAATAGTCATTGCATTGGGTTCATCAACGCCATCTGATTTTTCTAACTCATAAAACCATTTTTGAAACTGCTCTATTGGGTTTTCAAGAACTGAAGCTTCATTTAACTCGCTCTTTTCATATGATTTTCTGTAATCACCTAAGTCTTTTTCCATAGTAGTTCAAAGTTCAACAAAAGAAAGGAAATGATAAAATTAAAAGAGACAGAGTATAATATTATATTTCAAAAACCTTACCGTCTTCTGCCAACTCTACATTACTAAAAATAGGCTGTGCTTCTTCCTTAAAAAGTTCTAAGGATTTGTACCGTGTCGAATAATGGCCTAATACCAACTTACGTGCTCTTGCCTTTTTTGCAATTCTAGCAGCTTCAGAAGCCGTTGAATGCTTTGTTTTGGCACATAGAT
>CALBVX010000072.1 GCA_937969515.1 uncultured Croceitalea sp.
AATAATAGGCAAACTTACCGTGATTGGCATCATAAAGTTTATTTTCACTCTGGGTTACTACCCGAACGTCTGCATTAGGCAGGCCAAGGGCTTCGGCACTTACATCTTTTTCTAATTTGAGATGAGATAGGTCGGAGTCTAGATTTCCGGATAAGTTATACGGCTGCACTACAACTTCGCGTAACAGATTTACAAATTCTTCAAGCGGAACGTTTAAAAAACTAGAATTGTAAAAAGATGTAGTGATGGGTATTACTTTCCGTTTGAACTGAACGGCAGAAAAAACCAAGGTGTCGTTCAAAGAAGCTTGTATCGAAAAACTACCATCCTCACTGGTTATTGTAGCCTTTTTAGTAGACATGTTTCGTACAACTACCGCTGCCACGTCTTTATCCTTGGCGGTAACTTTTCCTTTTATAATTTTTGATGACTGCCCGATTGATAAAGAACAGCTGAGAGACAGCGCTATAAATAGTATTAGTTTAAAGTAAGGCCCATTCATTAGTCCAATTTATTGTTAGCCCTATAACTTGCACTTTTTTGAACTAAAAATTCCCAAATTTTAAGTTTGTCATGTGTGTCAACGGTAGCTTGAAAGGCACTGTCCACTTCGCAGAAATACATAAAGTCGGGTATCTTTTCATACGGAATCTTTAAATCCTGCATAAAAATAGAATCCATATAAAAATTTTGCACCCGCTGTGTTCTGGCATAAGCCTTATCGACTTTTACCCTGTTCTTAAGCATTTTTGTTCGACCTGTTATTGCATTGATAAGGGGATCCAGAGGTGGGCTCAACAGCATACCAACGTTAAACTTACCCATAGTAGCCTGCTGTAATTTACGTTCACTTTGTGTCGGAATTTTTCGATAAGCATTGGGTAGACCTAGAGCTTCGGCACTTACATCTTTTTCTAAGTTTAAACCGCCTAAATCAGCGTCTAAATTACCGGATAGATTATAAGGCTGTACAACAACTTCTCGTAGTTCATTTACAAACTCTTCTAAAGGCACCGTTAAAAAACTTGAATTGTAAAATGGTTCAGTAATTGGCAGTACTTTTCGCTTAAACTGAACTGCAGAGAAGACCAAGGTGTCGTTCAACGCGACTTGTATTATAAAACTACCATCAACATCGGTAATTGTGGCTTTACCAGAAGTACTATTTTGTACCACGACCCCAGTAACGTCTTTGTCTTTTGCGATTACCTTACCCGATAGCTGTTTTTTTGTCTGTCCTAAAAGGGCAAAAGGTAAGATAAGCACCGAGACAAAAAGTAACTTTTGCCGGATATGTGAAATATTTAAACCCAAAATTGAATGGTTATAAGACTACTCTTCTTCTAGACTAGCTTTGAAAGTTTTGCTATGGGTCACCAAAAAGTCGATCAATTGAAACTCATTTTCCTTTTTTAAAAGCGATTGCGAACCCATTTTATCGTCACAATACAACAAAAAAGCATCTATTTTATCTTGTGGCAACTTTAAATCTGAAACAAAAAATTCATCATCATACACTTGGCGCATTACTTCACTAACCTTTAGCGGTTTGCTTTCTTCTTTATTTTTATTTTTAGAATTGAAGATGGCCTTAAAAATATTTACAAAATTGATACCATCCGTCATACCCCTTTCTATCTGTGATTGCGCTACATTTTGAACTTCGGTGCTTCGGTCAATCTCATATTCAAAATCTTTAAATTTTTCATTATTTACCTCTAGAAACTTCTCTTGATTTTCAGGACTAACCACTACCTCGTCCAGCTGGGTTATTTTTTCATTTACTTCGACCACCAATCGATTATTATCTAAAATCTCCTGTGTAATTTTAACGACCATAAGTTGATAGTTGACCGCCGTAAAAACCAGTTGGTCCCCCGCCTTTACCCGAATTGCAAATCGGCCATCATCATTAGTGATGGTTGCCATTTCTGTATTTGAATTAATAACATTCTCATTGGCTACATTACTACCCCTATAGATTACTTGGCCTCGCAAGATTTGCCTATTGTCTTCTTGTGCGGTTATCGCCAAAGTAAAGAGTAAAAGAAGTATGGATAAAAATGGGTTTTTCATAAATATAGCTGTTAGTCAGTAAGCTATAAAGAAAGTGGCTAAAGTTCATTTAAAAAAGGAAAGGCACTCTAAACTTTTGTTAATCTTTTAATCAGTGAGCAAATATTCTTTCCGTTCAGCTATCACAATGGTATTTGAACGTATAAAATTAGGTGAATATTAGGATTGCATTATTTTTACGGTTGAGTCACCCCTCATTAAACCTATTTATGAAAAAGTATTTCTTAAGCGTTATGCTAGGTATTTTTGCGATGAGTTTTCTTCAGTCGCAAATTAAAATCGGTAACAACCCTCAGAATATTGATGCTTCCTCGGTTTTGGAACTAGAAAGCAATAGTCGTGTTCTGGTCATTACCAGAGTGAGTGCTGCCCAAATGAACTCCATCACTCCTTTACAGGGCGCTTTGGTCTATAATACTGATGAAGCATGTGTTTTCTACTTTGATGGCGTTGCTTGGCTAAACCTTTGTGAAGAAGGAATTTTTAATACGAATTTTGAGGTGGTAGGCGAAGAACTGGTATTAACCGACAGTCAGGGTGATACGGTTTCAGTACCATTATCGGATTTAGGAGTAGTTACGTTTAGCGCTGATCCCGTTTTCAATCCGGTAGATAATGACAATACCATTGTAATTACAGAAACTGGTGATAATGTGAACATTGAAGTGGGTGAAATTACTGGTTTTAATATCGTCGATTCGAGTATTAATGGATTTTTAGATATACAAGACGGGTCTATTGTGAGTTCTAAACTTCAAGATGATTCCGTAGATCGTTCCAAAATAGCGGCAAACGTAGCCGGAATTGGCCTAACACAGGCACCTGACGGTTCGCTAGATGTTGATGTTACCGAATTTTCAGGCGAAGGCGTGCTTTCATCACCTGCAAACACCTTGACCATTTCAGGAGACCCTGCCAACGCCCTTTTTAATAGTGTGGGTCTTGATGTTGCCGATAACGCGATAACCCAGGTTAAAATGGCCGACAATGCCATTGGTACGGCTGAAATTATTAATGATGCCGTGACCACTGATAAGGTATTAGATGCAAGTATCACGAATGGAAAACTGGACAAGCCAACAATTCCTATTAGTGGTTTTGCCCCTGCAGCGGCAAATGTTGATTTTGGGAACAATAGATTGCTCAATGTGGTTGATCCTGTTGACATTACCGACGTTGCCAATAAAAATTATGTTGATAACGCCGTTGGCGGATTAAGCAATTTAGCGGATGGTACCATATATATTGGTGATGCCGGAAATCAAGCCCAAGAAATTGCAATAAGTGGTGACGCTACTATGGATAATGCCGGGGTTTTGACGATTGAACCTGATGCGGTGGGAACAACTGAAATTATCGATGCTAACATTACAAACGCCAAACTAGACAAGGTGAATATTCCGTTAAGTGGTTTTGGTGATGCAGCAGCAGATGTGGCCTTAGGTGGTTTTCAATTAAAAAATGTTGCTGAACCTACCGATGCCCCAGATGCGGCAACAAAAAACTATGTCGACAATTCTATTGCCAGCTCAAATGCACTTGCAAATACAAATATTTTTATTGGAAGCGCAACTGGTGTTGCAACTGGTGTTGCAATGAGCGGCGACGCTACTATAAACAACGCTGGGGTTTTGACGATTGAGCCCAATGCAATTGAAACAAATGAAATCGTCGACAATGCAGTTACTTCTGCTAAGATAAACGATGGTGAAATCATTGATGCTGATGTATCGGGAGCGGCAGCCATAACAGGTACTAAAATCAATCCTGATTTTGGAGCACAGAACATATCAAGTACAGGTACTTTGGCTTCTGGGAACGCAACCATAACAGGTACTCTTTCAACGACCGGAACTGCAACGGTAGGCGCAAATACCATTACTGCAACGGATGGAACCAATGGTCAGGTCTTAACTACGGATGGCGCTGGTAATGCCACTTGGCAGAATACAGCTCCACTCGCCGTAGCTAGCACTACTGCTTTTAATGGGGATGGACTTGCCGCAACCCCGCTAGATTTAGCGGACAATGCGGTTACTTCAGCTAAAATTGCCGATGGAGAAATTGTAGATGCGGACGTTGCCAATACGGCAGCCATAACAGGTACTAAAATCAATCCTGATTTTGGAGCACAGAACATATCAAGTACAGGTACTTTGGCTTCTGGGAACGCAACCATAACAGGTACTCTTTCAACGACCGGAACCGCAACTATAGGCGCAAATACAATTACAGCAGTCGATGGAACCAATGGCCAAGTCTTAACCACTGATGGCGCTGGTAACGCCACATGGCAGAATACAGCTCCACTCGCCATAGCTAGCACTACTGCTTTTAATGGGGATGGACTTGCCGCAACTCCGCTAGATTTAGCGGACAATGCGGTTACTGCAGCCAAAATAGCAGCTGATGTAGCCGGAACCGGACTTACGCAAAATGCAACCACAGGAGCACTCGAGGTTGACCCAAATGCGACTTCGAATATGGCAACAACCGATTTAACATTAACAGTTAATAGAAGCCATAATCTAAACGGAAACGATTTACAATTTTCAGGTAGTGGAAGTATTGGAATTGGGAGTTTTGGAAGTACGGGATCTCCAGCTTCGATAGACGCCAAATTAGATGTTGATGGAGTCATAAGAGCTAGAGATAGATTTAGAACAAGTTCGGGAAGTGCTACTCTACCCGGATATGGATTCTTCACCAACAGCGACAATAATATGGGTATGTTTAGAGCAGGAATCGACCTCTTAGGGTTTTCTACTAATGGTATAGAAGCGCTCCGTATTGATGCTGATCAAAATGTAGGTATTGGAACAACTACTCCAACCTCAACCTTACAGACCGGAGGTTCATTTGGAACTTCAATAACTACTAATACAGGAGCAATAACCTTAAATAATACAAATCACACAATAATTATTACTGGAAATTCTACAATTACATTGCCGCCAGCAAACAGTGTTCCGGGGAGGATATATATATTGAAAAATCCTGATACTGCCGCAATTGCTACATCACCTGATTTTGTAGTTAATATCTCCAACTACTTAGATAGTCTTGGAGAAAATCAAACTACTTTATTACCTGGTGTAACCCAACTCCAGAGCGATGGCACTAACTGGCAACAAATCAATTAATGAAAAAACTATTCCACATATCATTTTTACTGGTCGGTTTTTTCACAACCGCACAAACTGCCCTTTATAACAGTGGCAATATGCAGTTACATGGTAATGCCGAACTAGGCTTTCATACTAACCTGATCAATGAAAGCACCTTTGAGACCACCTCGGGTCTGGTTGGGTTTTATGGCAATAACCCCATACAGGTAAGTGGTTCCATCGCGCCTACCCTATTTGACGCCGAAATATTTTTACCAAGTAACCTCTTTTTGGGTACTACACTTAATATTTCGAATAATTTCAATTTTGTTGAAGGGAACGTACTAAGTTCTTTGAACAACCAAGTAGTTTACCTAAATTTTTTGGATAATACTTTTTTCACAGGCGAAAACGATGCTTCAAAAGTCACCGGGTTCGCCGCGATTACCAATAAAACTATTTTTTCGTTCCCCGTTGGCGATCAATCCCAATTACGGCCATTAATGCTAGAATCCGATAGTAACAACGAATTGGCGATTTGTGCTTATCTGAGGCAAGACCCAAGTAATCCTTCCGCTATCTCAGAGAATTTTGACATAGAAGAAAAGGTACGAAACATAGGCGCTATAACCGATAAAGAGTTTTGGATTTTGCAAGGTGATGTTCCCTCAACCGTAACACTAAGTTGGAACCCAGAAAGTGATTTAGTGAATTTGGGCAATACCGTTGAAGATATTATTCTAGTGGGCTGGTCAAAAACCGGTAATTTATGGACTGTAATTGGCAATACCGCTTTTAGCGGTGATTTGAACCAAGGTTTTTTGGTTTCAGAAAAGTTTGTTCCTAGCGACTATGCGGCAATTACTTTTGGTACCGTACCCTTACCATTAGATACATTTGCGGTTAACAACCCAACTTTAGGCAACTATTTTGTTTCTCCTAACGGTGATGGAATCAACGATGTGCTGATTATCGATAATCTTGGCGAAGCGGAAAGCAACAATCTTCAGATTTACAATCGATTCGGTCAGAAGGTATTTGAAATGGACAATTATAGCGATGAGTTCAATGGTTTCTCTAATCAAAATAATCTCGTTATCAATAAATCACAAGGGCTGCCAGAAGGGGTCTACTTCTATATTGTAACACTATTTGACCTAGAATTAAATTATCAGGGCTTCTTGTTTCTTGACAAGTAGTTTCTTCTATAAAACTTCTTAACTTTGAAGAAAGTCTTAGTTGTGGCATATCTTTTGCTCCATATTATAGTAAATAACTAGACCTGATTAGTACAATATGCAAAGAAGAACTTTTTTAAAAAAAACCAGCATAGGCGGAATTGCCTTAGCTACCATACCCTCTCTAACTATTAGTAATGACCCTGAATATTCTATAGAAGAATTAATGGGAAAGGCCGATATCGAACTTTTTGGTGAAGGAATCAATCTTAGAAAAGAAGCGCATGATGCTTTTCTTGATATGAAAAAAGCGGCCTATAGTGCCGGTTTCGATATTAAAATGGTTTCCAGTTACCGTAGTTTTGACCGGCAACAAGCTATTTTTGAAAGAAAATTCATCAAGTACACTGAAACTGATGGCATGAAACCTATCGATGCCATTGATAAAATCATTGAATACTCTACCATACCCGGCACCAGCCGACACCATTGGGGTACCGATATAGACATTATAGATGGTTACCCAAAAGTATCGGGCGATGTGTTGGTTCCTGAAAAATTTGAGGAGGGAGGTCCTTTTGAAGCTTTTAAAAAGTGGTTGGATGCCAATGCACAAAAATTTGGCTTTTATCTGGTATATACAGATGATTATTTTAGAAAAGGCTTTAAATACGAGCCTTGGCACTATAGTTATGCACCGCTTTCAAAGCCCATGCTCGAACAGTTTAGGGGTGTAAATATCTTTAGACAGCTAATTCGTGAAGAATTTGAAGGCAGCGAACACTTTACTACTGGGTTTTTAAAAACCTATATTCAAAACAATATTCTAGGGATTAATGAGGATTTGTTATAATTCTTTTTTTATATCTTTCAGACAACTAGAACACTAGCGCAAAATGAGAAATAGAGGTAGCTGGAAAATTAGAATATTTATCGGTTTGGCCATCGTAGCGTTTGCATTTATCAAAAAATGCAATAACACAGAAGAAAACCCTTATACAGGTAGGTCTCAGCACATTAATATGTCTACGGAACAAGAAATTGCCATCGGCTTACAAAGTGCGCCTGAAATGGCACAGCAACACGGAGGGCTCTACCCCGATGAACGTTTGCAAGCTTTTGTTGATGCCGTTGGGCAGAAACTAGTAAACAATAGTGTTGCCAGAGAAACACCGTATAAGTACGACTTTCATCTTTTAGCAGATGATAGAACCATAAATGCTTTTGCATTGCCTGGCGGTCAGTGTTTTATCACCTACGCACTTTTCTCGCAGTTAAACGAGGCTCAACTTGCAGGGGTCTTAGGCCATGAGATAGGTCACGTAATCGGAAGACACTCTGCCGAACGTATAGCGGATAGTAATTTTTGGAGAACCGCAACTATGGGAGCTACCGTAGGCGCAGGCGATTTAGGAAGTGTTGTTGGTGGAATCGGGCAAAATACGCTCTTGACCAATGGTAGAGGTGATGAATTGGAAAGCGATGAACTTGGAGTACTATTCATGATTCAATCAGGGTACGATCCCTATGAAATGATCCAGGTGATGAAAATTTTAAAAGCAGCTGCGGGACCTAATCGTGTACCAGAATTTCAAAGTACGCACCCTGATCCTGAAAATCGTATTGAAAAGATAAAAGAGGCTATTATCAAATATCAAGGCAGTTAAAAGATAAAACAAGAACTTTATCGAATAATAAGTGACTTTGGTTCTATTTTTGTACCTTTAAATTTCCAAATCACAACCCACTTAAACCTAATTAGCTAAGTCGTTTTACAAACAAAAGACATAACTAATGGGAACACTTACACATTTTAAAAGCCTTTATTCTGAGGCATTTGCAAATTGCAAACCAGAATTTTTGGTCATCATATTAAAGGCGTATTCTGCATTTTGTGCAGTTATGATTTCTATGGCACTATATGCATTTTTATATCGTGCTTTTACCGGTTTTGAATTTTAAAAATCAAAAAAATATATTTACTCTTTTACTTGAACACTATAAGGTAAATGAAAAACCCATTGCGCTGCAATGGGTTTTTTGATGAAATGAATAAACTCCTTATCCTTTCATAGCTACTTTTAATACCTTTAATGCTTCCATCGCATTTGATAATTCTGCGTACTTTTTAACAGTATACCCTTTATCACAGCGTGCTTTGAGATCGGCCCCATTATTAATGAGCACTTTCAAGATTTCTGGTTTATTGTAACGAGCCGCAAAATGAGCTGGTGTCATACCCAAAGATTTTTTGTTTACATCTTCGCCAAGGTCAATTAATTTTTGAACAGTTTCAAGGTCTCCTTTCATAATCGCCTTACAAAAAGAACTTAGTTCAAGATTTGTAGAAACCTCAGTATTCAAAACTGGGTCATTGTTTGTTTCATTGGCATAAATGCCGGTTACTGCGCAAGAAATTGCAACAGCGATAGTTAGGATTGTTTTTTTCATGATGAATGAATTTTGATTAATGAAATGATTATAAGTTATATTGATATAAATATAGACTGCGTCGATAATGGATTGTTACAGGATTAACACTTAAATAACTAAACTTTAACAAGGCCTTATTTTTTAACATAAATATTTAACAAATTCGCATTAAAAAAAACGCAACAAGTATTATCAGAGGCTTTATTTTTGATAATTCAAAACCATAGCATGAACAAAAAAGTTATCCTTATGATTCTAGATGGATGGGGCAAATCTCCTAATCCTGAAGTTTCGGCAATAGAAAATGCCAATACACCATTCGTCGACGCTCTTTACGAATCATACCCTAATTCCGATTTATTAACCGATGGTATGAACGTTGGGCTACCTGAAGGGCAAATGGGCAATAGCGAAGTAGGTCATATGAATTTGGGGGCAGGCAGAATAGTCTATCAAGATTTGGCTAAAATTAATAAAGCTGTTAAAGAGGATACCTTAAAAGATGAAACTGTTTTAAAAGAGGCTTTTGAATATGCCAACAAAAACGATAAGCCAGTCCATTTTCTCGGTTTGGTTAGTGATGGCGGTGTTCATAGTCATATCAGCCATTTAAAGGCTCTAATAAACGCTGCAGAAAGTTATGGTGTAGAAAAAGCCTTTGTCCATGCATTTACTGATGGGCGCGATGTTGACCCAAAAAGTGGTAAAGGTTTTCTAGAAGATCTTTCAAAATTCTGTAGCACCAAGAATACAAAGCTAGCATCGGTTGTTGGACGCTATTTTGCAATGGACAGGGATAAGCGTTGGGAACGTGTTAAAAAAGCCTATAATCTTTTGGTAAACGGAATTGGCGTCTTCTCAGACGATATTTCCACTGCTATGGAAAAAAGCTATGCAGACGGCAAAACGGATGAATTCATAGAACCAATAATTCTGAACGAAGAGGGGAAAATAAATAAAGATGATGTTATTATTTTCTTCAACTTCAGAACAGATAGGGGTCGAGAATTGACACAGGTCTTAAATCAAGAAGACTTCCCGGAACACGATATGAAGAAGCTTGATTTGTATTATGTGACCATGACCAATTATGATGATTCTTTCAAAGGTGTCAAAGTAATCTATGATAAAGACAACATTGAAAATACCTTGGGAGAAACGATTGCCAAAGCTGGTAAAAAACAAATAAGGATAGCAGAGACTGAAAAATACCCTCATGTAACCTTCTTTTTTAACGGAGGGCGTGAGGAACCTTTTGAAGGCGAACAACGTATTTTATGCCCCTCACCTAAAGTAGCGACCTATGACCTAAAGCCCGAAATGAGCGCATATGAAATACGTGATGCCATTATTCCTGAATTGGAAAAAGGAGATGTAGATTTTGTATGTCTCAACTTTGCAAATCCTGATATGGTGGGGCATACGGGTAGTATGGAAGCTGCCATTAGGGCCTGTGAAGTAGTGGATGAATGCGCGAAAGCTGTTATTACCGCCGGTCTCAAAAATCATTACAGTACAATTGTCATTGCCGACCATGGCAACTGCGACACTATGATAAATCCTGATGGAAGCCCAAATACCGCACACACGACAAATCCTGTGCCCTTGATTTTAGTTGACAAGGATATCAAAGAAATTAAAAATGGTGTTCTTGGCGACATTGCCCCAACAATTCTAAAAATGATGGGAATCTCTCAGCCCAAATTAATGACACAAAAAGCACTGGTTTAGGCATTAATAATCGTAATTGATTAATGCAATTCATCTTATCTTTGCGGCTATGATTAAAATCAAAACGGCAGAAGAGATTGAACTCATGCGCGAGAGTGCATTGGTAGTTTCTAAAACCTTAGGGATGATCGCCTCTGAAATTAAGCCTGGAGCAAATCCATTAAAGCTAGATAAACTTGCTGAAGAATTTATTCGAGACCAAGGTGCCGAACCAGGTTTTTTAGGCATGTATGATTTTCCTAATACGCTAAACTGGAGCCCAAACGCGCAAGTAGTTCATGGTATTCCAAATAACGATGATCTAAAGGATGGCGACATCATCTCAGTAGATTGTGGCGCCCTAAAAAATGGCTATTATGGTGATCATGCCTACACTTTTGAAGTTGGCGAAGTAGCCGAAGAAACCAAGAAGCTTTTAAAGATTACCAAAGAATCCCTGTATGTAGGAATACGTGAATTCAAACTTGGCAATCGTGTTGGTGACGTTGGTTATGCCATACAAAATTATTGTGAAAATCAGGGTTACGGCATTGTACGTGAATTGGTGGGTCATGGACTAGGTAAAGAACTTCATGAAGACCCTCAAATGCCAAATTATGGCAAAAGAGGTCGAGGCAAAAAATTTGTGAATGGTATGGTCGTTGCCATAGAACCTATGGTAAATATGGGTACGAAACGCATAAAACAACTTAGGGACGGATGGACGATTTTAACAGCCGATGGACAACCTAGTGCACATTTTGAACATGACGTTGCATTAATAGATGGTAAACCGGAGCTTCTTTCTACTTTTAAATACATCTATGATGCTTTGGGCATTACCTCGCGCGAAGAAGAAGAATTTGCAAGTTAAAATCTAAAAAACATCATCTTTAATTTCCTTTGAAATAAGTTCCAAAGGCATTCTCTTTTTCAAACGAGGATATGATTAAGTTTTCTCTTTCTGTTCGATAAATAACTGGATTATCTCTCCAAAAACGGGGCTTGTATTTAGCTTTTTCAAAATTTCTTACATCTTCAAGCTCTAAACTTGAAGTCCTAAGCTTTTTATGCGGTCTTATTGCATTTTTGTATATAATAAATTTTGAAGCCACCCTACAAGGAAATACTACATCATTTTCAATAAAATCATAGAAGTATTCTACATTTATAAAATCTAAGTGTCCTGTTATTTCAGAATAGTTAAACTGTAACTTGTGTCGAGTATTATCAATTGCCAATTTTTTATCTCCTTTATAATTAGATAGATCATCAGAGCCCAAAGCGTGGTCAATAAAAACGGTATACTGAACAAGTTTTTTTTCAGAGGGTATATATACAAAACTCCCATAACTGTTGATTGGATTTGTTATATCATCGTCAGGCTCAAAATGTATTTCATGATATGTACTTTTATTTTTTTGATAACTCTTTTCAATATAAAACTGATAGTTTTTAATAAAACTTTCCCCAAATGGCTTGCCTACGGTAACCTCATTAGTTTTAAGTACAGGCGAATATAGTTGAGGGGTTAACGTAAGAGAGGAAAAATTTGAATGGATCAAAAATAGTGAGGTAGAATCACTTCTTTTTCTTGCAAATCTTGCCTGGTCTATTTTAATTTTATCAATTCCATTTTGAGAGTGCGTTATTTTATAAAAAGCCTCTATCCATTCCGTCGCTATAGTATCTTTAAATGAAGTTTGTCTATAGAATGCATAACTATTCCTAATCTGACTTTTCTTTAGGGTTTCCATGATATCCCGGATCATTTCAGAAACCCCATCATTTGTAACCGTAACTCCTTGTAATTCTAACAAATTCGGTTTTAAATACAGTGTATCGGAATAGTTTATAGAAAACTCTTTGACAGACAATTCTAATGCTTCATATCCTATATGGGATATTCTCAAAGAATCTTTTTCATTTGATGAGTTTATTATCCTAAACCTTCCCTCTTCATTTGTTATAGTGCCATGATTACCTGACAAACTGTGAACATGAACATCTGCAATACCAACTCCTGTTATGCTATCTAAAACTACACCTTTGAAACTTTGAGAAAATGAAAGCGTAATTGAGAAGAAAAAAATTAAAATGAACCTGTTCCTCATATTATGAAATAACCATTAACGTTAATTTAAAAAAGTGTAGTCAAATACATCACCATATTTAACTCAAACACTTATTTTTGGGCAAAAATCGTGCCTACCCAAGTTTTGTATAACTTTCTTTGTAATGTCCAAAATCTTTAAATCCATTTTAAACTTAGTTCCGAGGCCTTGGCTTATTAGCTTAAGCTATTGGATAAGACCCTTTTTAGCCCTTTACTATCGTGGCAACACTTATATTGACCCTATAGATGGAAAGGGATTTCGTAAGTTTTTACCTTACGGATACGAAAATCCGAGAGAAGGTGTTTTATCGCCTTCTACCCTATCGTTAGAGCGCCATCGACTACTTTGGCTATTTCTAAAGAACGAAACCAACTTTTTTAGCGCGCCATTAAATGTGTTACATTTTGCCCCTGAACAAGCATTTCATAAGCGTTTTAAACAACTTAAGAACATCGATTACACCACTACAGACCTTAACTCGCCCATCGCAGACATTAAAGCAGATATTTGCAATCTTCCCTTTGACAATGACGCTTATGATGTCATCTTATGCAATCATGTTCTCGAGCACATTCCCAACGACACCAAAGCTATGCAAGAACTGTATCGCGTTTTAAAACCTGGGGGATTCGGCATTTTTCAAATACCTCAAGACTTGAATAAAGAAAAGACTTTTGAAGACAACTCGATTACGGACAAAAAGGAACGTGCAAAGATATTTGGCCAGTACGACCATGTACGTATATATGGCAGAGACTTTTTTGATAAGCTTCGAAGTATTGGTTTTAAGGTTGATGAAGTGGACTATACTAGCAAATTAAGTTCTGAGGACATAAATCGTTATTGTTTGGCAAAAGGAGAGATTATTCCTCTTGTTAAAAAATAGTACCGTTCGTCGAAATTTATCATCCATCCGGCCACAATAATCATCCATACATACACCTTCAATTACTTGATTTTTAATTAGTTAATTATTTTTTTTTCTAAACAAGAGAATATACACACTATTTAATTTCAAAATAATTAACAATATTTATCCTACATTATAGTTTTAATAAAATGAAACCCAAATCTTAGTTGCATGAAGAAAATTACTACTTCAAGAATTGTTGGCCACTTATTCATCATAATTTGCTATCTAACAACAAACAATCTAAATGGGCAAGATTTACCCATAAATCCATTGGATTGCGGCTATGCATGTAGTGCCCAAGATGTTATTATCCAAGAACCGTATTTCGCGGTAGACGACCAAGGCACACCTTTTCAACCCTACCTCTACTCCATTGGTGATACGGTAACAGGTTATATTGCATTTTCACTGGTCAACACCACTGGAACAGATAGGTATACCCCTATGATATATACACAAGTAGAAAATGGGAGTGAGTTCAGCCTAATGAGCACTTGTTATGGTACTTTGCCGGCCAATCAAACCAAAATCTATGTGAGTCCACAATCTTTCACTCATACTTTTGGTGACGAATTTTCATTAAACAATATTTGGATAGGTTGGAACGTATCTTCAAAAGTATGTGATGATATTTACGGAGCAACAACTTGCAACAAGCTCATTCCATCGGGAAAATGTGGTGACTACAATAACATACCATTGTATATAAAGCTACCCGTTGAAACACCACCAGTTTTTGGTACTGAAATTTGCAACAATGGAATTGACGACGATAATAACGGATTAACAGACTGTGATGATATGGGCTGCCCGGACGAAAGCGAATGTACCTTTACCTCTACTACGGGCGGTAATGATAGCGGATTGGAAAGTAATGCCCGTCTAGCTGAAAAAATAAATAAAAGACACTTTGAACGCATAAAGAACAATACACATCGCTTAAATGTTAAAACCGAAGAAAGAAATTTTGCAAAAGAAGTTGATCTACACAAAAAAGGTCTATCCATAAAAAAAGGTACTCATACGAGCCGAACTAAGGACAGAATCGATTTATTTAGTCTTATACCTGTTGATGCCATACCAAATACCACCTCTTTCAACAGTACCCCAACAGATTTAAATGCTATTACTAATGCCGTTGAGACCTTGTCTGTTGATTATTTCGATGGAGACATAAGAAAAGGTGCTGTCTTGGCAACAATATCAGAAAACGGTGTTTATGAACATACAAAGGCAGTATGTGACAGGGTCGTGGGCTCTAAAATATTGGATATGTGGAAAATACCAATTTATAGAAATAAGGAGTTCATTATAACAAAACTTGAAAGCGAAAAAGGTGAAATTGAATATGGGTGTACATTCTCATTCTTTATTGATGAACCCAATGGGATTACCGTTGAAAACCACTGGAATGTATCTGATTACCATTCTAACGGGGAGTACTATAACTTTCAGGTTTGGGCCAACAGCTCATTTAATCTAATGAAGGTAACTTGGGAACTACTTTATAACATTGAAAATCTGAACGAGGAACCCCTTGACTTTAAAATGGGCCAACTACCTGAAGTTTATATACAAGATGTTGTTTACAAAAACAACAAGTTGGTATTAAACTTTATCAACGGCAGTGGGCAAAAATCCGTAAACATCAAAGGTCTTGTTTCAGATTCAGAAACGAGTACTGATAGAGTTTTTTACGACACGTTCTCATTAACCGGAGAACGTTTTGAACAAGTGGTTTACGATACTAATAGCGTTTATTCCATTGGTTTTACCATTAATGAAAAAGAAGGCACTGTAACAGACAATGTCTTTTTTGCAGATGGAGTTTGGGGCTACGATGTTGATGAGAGCAAGGAAGATCTTCAAATTTTTGAGACCTATCGAGATTTTCAAAGCCAAAACGACGGTGACCTTTACATAGAGCGAGGTGCCAAAATTCGAGGGCTTTTAAATGAAAAATTTGTGCTCTACCGGGCTATCCAAGCTAAATTTGAGGCATTAGACATTTCAGAATTTAATGGATTAGCCTTTAATGCAAAATCAAACAAGATTCGAGAGATGGATGTGCGTTTGATCAACCCCGATCTGCCTTACGAAGAACAAATGAAAGCTCGAATAGTCTTAAACACTGAAACTGACCAATACTACATAGATTTCAGCGCCTTTGAAGGAAATCTAAAAAATCTGGATAATATCACAATGATGGTTTTTGAAGTACCAAATTGGGAAAACGAACCAACACATTTTATTCTAGAACTTACTCGCTTGCGATTGGCAAGCTCACAATCCGGTAAAGCCATGGCCCAAATTAATGGGCAAGAACGTTTAAACAGGGCATATCCAAATCCCATGATCTCTAAGGCAACAATTGCATTTGAAAGCAAGATTTCCAATACGTATCAATTATATGTTCATGATATGATGGGCAGAACCGTGCATACAAGTGAAGGAACTTTGAATCAAGGTTTAAACAGGGTGAGCATAGAAAGGGGCAATTTACCGGCAGGGAATTACTCCTATGAGGTAAAATTGAACAAGGAAGAAAATATAGGTGGAATCCTTATCATGAAATAAACAATAAAACTAAGATAAATCGTGCTTAATGGCCTATCTTCTTTAAATCGCTCAAGTTCTTTAACCATGAGAATACGGTTTAAACCATGATAAAGGGTATTTTTTTAAATAGTTTTAATATGAGCAGAAATTGGAATTCTATTCTTTTTATTATTTGTGCAATATGCCTAAATGCATGTAGTAAGAATAGCGAACAGGTACAAGGTGATAAAAATTTTATTGACTCTTCAAATTTTAACGGATCAATTACGGGAGAATTGGAACTAGATCCAAGTATAATTTACAATTTAACCGGAGGGTTGATCCTAGAGCCTGGTGCAACACTTATCGTTCCTGCTGGAACAACAATTGAGGCCGAACCGGGCGATTCCTACATTTTAGTAAAAAAAGGTGCGGACATTGTAATTAATGGAAGTATCGACCTGCCAGTTTTGATGACAACGCCAGAAGGAAGTACAAATTCATGGGGAGGGATACTAATAGCAGGAAATTCCTTTTCATCAAAAGGTGAAAACATTTCAAAAACGATAGGTAAAGTAAACTTCGATTATGGAGGGAATGACTTAAGTGAAAATTCTGGCACCATAAAATATTTGATTCTTAAGAATGCCGGTGGCCTATCAAATAATAACAGTGCTGCTCTATCGCTATTTGGCGTTGGTTCTGGCACGACCATAGAAAATGTGGCTTTCTTTAATTCTGTAGAAGGAATTAAATATACTGGGGGAACAGTATCCTCTTCAAATATTTATTTTGAAAATAATTCAGGTTCCAGTATCGTAATAGATGAGGGTTGGAGCGGTGTTCAATCTTATTCGTATGTTGCAAATGACAAGCCTTATACTTCAATAGTTTCCGCTAGTGGCCCTAACGGTAGACCCACTATCGACAAATTTTCAGCCAGAACTGACCAAAGTGCTCTTGGATTTTCGTTTGGGGGTGATTCTGGAGCGAACATAACGGATTTATCAATGGTTGGTTTTGCTCCTTCATTTATGCTAACTGACAATGTTGAAACGGTCAATGTACTTGTAGAAGGTCAAAACGTAAATACCGATGAAGATTATAGCAAAGCCTCAAAAGTAAATAGGGCGTCCTTTAATTGGGCCGGAAATTTAATCCAACTATAGCATAAATCGTTATCGTTTGGCAAAAGGAGAGATAATTCCTGTAGTGAGTAAATAATTACTTTGCCAGTATTGTCTCGAATCCTAAAGTCATGAAGTTTTTCATAGTACCCTCTTCATCCAAATAAATAATAAAGGCATCCAACTCCTTTTTCTTAAGTTCTAACAAGGCTTTAGTATCATTTAAGTCCATTGCCATAAAAGCTGTGGCATAACCGTCGGCCTGTATACAACTATTTGCTACAACAGTCGCCGAAAGTACATTGGAATTTTTTGTGTAGCCCGTTTTTGGGTCAATAGTATGCACGTACTTTTCACCAGTTTCTGGGTCTATTCTAAACTTTCTATAATTTCCAGAAGAGGCCAAAGCTTTATCTTTTAAGTTTACCACAGCTGCGGACCCTCTTTTCATAAAATTATTAGGCTTATCTATACCAACTGTCCAGGGCTTGCCAGAGATTAGATTAGTTCCCTTTGCTAGAACTTCTCCTCCTACTTCAACCAAATAGTTTTTTATCTGATGCTTGTCAAGCATTCTCCCCAAACGATCAATAGCATAACCTTTGGCAATGGCATTAAAATCGAACTGTATTTCGGGTTTGCTTTTTGTGATTCTAAAATCTCTTGTTAAACCTATATGCATCCAGCCCACATATTGCATAAGACTATCTACCCTAGTACTGTCCATTTTCATTGTACTATCTTCAGGACCAAAACCCCAAGCATCTACAAGAACACCTACAGTTGGGTCGAAATAGCCGTCCGTCTCTATATTTATAACTTGACTTTGAAAAAAAACATCCCTAAACATTTGATCTACTATTACCGTAGTATCCCCACCGTTGATTTTCGAAATATCAGAATCAGTAATATAGGTAGACATTGATTTATTGAATACGGTAAAAACAGAATCAATTTCGCGTTGAAAATCAAGTTCTTTATCGGATACATATTGAATTGCATAACTAGTCCCCAAAGCGGGACCAGTGCTTTGATTCTTAACCAAATTTGGCTTCGTATCGCACCCAAACAAAACTAGTAGTAGAACGAAAAAAGGTATATTCTTCATTTTCTTTCAATTAAATTTCAATTAAACCTTCGTAATCAACGACATACTCCTCATTCAAATACACAGGCAGGTTATAATCAGACGCATTGACCAAGCCGACAGCGGCATAAAAGGTTCTCGCCTCAAACTTTAAAGCATGGTCTTTCATTTTATTTAAGTCGGCCATAAAGAAATCCTTGTCCCTTGGGTCTCCTGGGTATTCAATACTTTTGACCACTATAAAACTTAGCTTTTTATCTTTAGTACAAACAAATTGAGGATTCTTTTTCAACTCACTATTTACGGCTAAAAATTCGTAACCATTTTCTTCGAGTTGTTTCCCAACAATATTCATTGCCAAATTATGCAATTCTTGTTCCGTAAGTTCTCTTCGTTTCATATGTAAAAAGCCGATACGGGTTGTATCGGCTTATATTTAGATTCTTGTATAACAAGAATTATATTTACTATTTATCCACCGAAATCATCGAATCTGATATGCTCATCAGGTATCCCAAAATCTTCACCCATTTTTTGAACAGCCTTGTTCATTAATGGAGGACCACAGAAATACAACTCAATGTCCTCAGGAGAATCATGATGGTTCAAATAATGGTCTATTACACAATTGTGTATAAATCCGACAAAACCATCACCAGGGGCATCTATGCTCTCTTTAACCTTCCAATTATCTTCTTCTAAAGGCTCAGAAAGCGCTAAATAGAATTTAAAATTCGGAAACTCTTTCTCCAATTTATAAAAATGGTCTAAGTAGAATAGTTCACGTTTTGAACGACCACCATACCAATAGGTGACTTTACGATTTGTTTTTAAGGTCTTGAACAAATGATATAAATGTGAGCGCATTGGTGCCATACCAGCTCCACCTCCGACGTATAACATCTCAGAATCAGACTCATTGATAAAGAACTCACCATAAGGTCCTGAAATTACGACATCATCACCAGGTTTTAGACCAAAAATATACGAAGAAGCTACACCAGGATTAACATCCATCCAACCATTCTTAGAACGATCCCATGGTGGCGTTGCAATACGAACATTTAGCATAATTTCTCTTCCTTCAGCAGGGAAAGAAGCCATAGAGTATGCTCTTTCTACCAGTTCAGGGTTTTTCATAACCAAGGGCCAAAGATTAAATTTGTCCCATTCTGCTTGAAATTTATCAGGTTTATCATGCTCCTCAGGATGCGCGGTGATGTCCATATCAGCGAATTTCACTTCACATTTTGGAACTTCAATTTGAATATACCCCCCAGCTTTATAGCCCATATCTTCAGGAATCTCAACAACAAATTCCTTAATAAATGATGCAACATTATAATTACGAACAACTTTTGCAGGCCATTTTTTAATACCGAAAACTTCTTCAGGAATGGTAATCTCCATATCCTGCTTTACTTTTACTTGGCAAGCCAAACGCGCTCCATGCTGTAATTCTTTTCTGGAAAAATGTGGTGTTTCAGTTGGTAAAGCTTCCCCACCTCCAGAAAGCACGTGACACTCGCATTGAATGCAGGTACCCCCTCCTCCACAAGCAGAAGGCAGAAACACTTTTTGATTTCCTAGGGTAGATAATAACGTACCCCCTGAGGAAACCTCTATTTTCTTTTCACCATTTATAGTAAGTGTAACAGGGCCAGATGGTGATAATTTTTCTTTTGTAAACAATAGCAATGCAACTAGCATTAATAATAAAACTAGAAACGCAACTACTGTAATTAATATAGTACCTCCCGTACTTGTAGCTAAAATCATTTGTTATTTGTTTTTAACCTCGTTATAAGAGATTGCTTTTTCATCTTCAATCTCTTTTTTTATTTCTTTTTCCTCAATTTTTTCTGCGGTAGAAGGAGCTGTTTCTTCAGGTGGCTCATTGTCACCAGTCAACATTCCCCCAAAACTTTGAAAACCGATACCCATTAATCCAGTAATGATAAAGGTGATTCCCAATCCTCTTAAAGGTGCAGGAACATTTGAATATCTAATTTTCTCACGAATAGCGGCGATCGCCAGAATCGCTAAAAACCATCCTATACCTGAACTAACCCCATAATTAAAAGCTAAGCCCAAAGTTGGTATTTCTCTTGCCTGCATAAACAAAGAACCTCCAAGAATAGCACAGTTTACAGCAATCAATGGTAAGAAGATACCTAAGGAATTGTATAGTGATGGCGAAAACTTCTCGACTACTATTTCTACCAATTGCACCATTGTGGCAATGGTCGCAATAAATAATATGAAAGATAGGAAGCTTAAGTTGTAATCTGCAAATTCAGGGCCTAACCAAGCTAATGCACCATCTTGCAACAAATACTGATCAAGCAACCAATTTAAAGGCACCGTAACGGCTAATACAAAGATTACCGCGGCACCTAAGCCGACTGCGGTACTTACTTTTTTGGAAACCGCCAAATAAGAACACATTCCCAAGAAGACAGCAAAAACCATGTTGTCTATGAAAATGGATTTGAAAAATAATTCTACATGCTCTAACATAGTTCTTTATTTATGCTTCTTCGATTAATGCTTTATTTCTTGAACGTTGTACCCAGATAATAATTCCAACTACAATTAAGGCCGCAGGAGGAATAATCATAAAACCATTATTCTCATATCCGGTAGCGTACAATCCTGTTTTGGCAATTGGGTCACCGAAAACGGGATAACCAAGTAAAGTACCGGTACCGAATAATTCCCTAAAAAAGCCAACTATAATTAGTATAACTCCATAACCCAAGGCGTTACCAATACCATCCAAGAATGATTTCCAAGGACCGTTACCTAAAGCGAAAGCCTCAAAACGCCCCATAATAATACAGTTTGTAATTATAAGACCCACAAATACAGAAAGTGTCTTACTTAATTCGTAGGCGAAGGCTTTTAATACCTGGTCTACTATAATTACAAGGGTTGCAACCACGATTAGTTGTACAATAATTCTAATTTTAGATGGTATGATGTTACGCATCAAGGAGATAACAACATTACCCACACCAAGTACGAATATTACCGATATCGCCATTACGATTGAAGCTTTAAGCTCTGCTGTAATTGCTAAAGCCGAACAAATACCTAAAACTTGAATAGTAATTGGGTTATTATCGGCTAGTGGATCTAATATAAGATTTGCATCTTTTTTTGAAAGTAGCGCCATATTAATTGGTTCTAATCGTTTCTAGATAGGGTTTGTAAATATTCAATGTTTCTTTGATCATAGCCGCTACACCATTACCTGTAATGGTGGCACCAGCCAAAGCATCGACCTCGTTGTCTTCTTTATCATTATTCAACGGATCGTTATTTCCTTTGGCCACAGCTATACCAGCGTATCGATTACCATCTAATACTGATTCACCGATAAAATCATCCATAAAGTAGCGAAGCTTAATATTAGCTCCCAGACCTGGCGTCTCTCCTTTATGGTCAAAATAAGCACCTTGAACAATCATATTCTCATCAAGGGACATAAAGCCCCAAATGGCATCCCAAAGCCCTTTTCCATACATTGGTAATATATAGAACTTTTTACCATTTTTTTCTCCAACAAATAGTGGAAATTCAGCATCTCCACCATTCTTTAAAGCTGATAGTTGTTTTTTCATGTCTATCAGATAGGCATCATTTTGCTCTTCTACACTACCATCTGGCGAAACCACCAATTGCTTTGTGATGAACTTCGTGAACTCACCTTCAACCTCGGTTGTAGGAATAAAATTAACCCCACTGTCCTCAGTGTTCTCGTTTACGCCCATGGCGTAAAGAATATTTTGTTGCTTTTCAAAACGTTCGTTTTCTCCAATCTTATCTTTTAAGCCGGAGGCCAAAAAGGCAAGAATAGACCCAACAACCACAACCATAATTATTGCAAAAATTACGGTATACGTGTTTTTCTCTGTATTTACTGCCATGTTATACTGTTTCTACTTTTAACTCTTCTGCCTTACCATCAGATGGTTTTGGAAGAATAGTTGCGTTCTTTAATCGTTTCAAACGTTTTTTAACATTACCCTGAACCACATAGTGGTCAATTGTTGGTGCAAAAACATTCATTAATAATATTGCCAAGAATACTCCTTCTGGATATCCGGGATTAAATACCCTGATCATTACCGAAATGAATCCTATCAAAAATCCATAAATCCATTTTCCTTTATTGGTCTGAGAACCAGTAACCGGATCTGTCGCCATATAGACGATACCAAAAGCGAGCCCCCCGACAATTAAGTGTTTCCAAAAATCGAAACTCATTAAGCCATAGAACTTGCTGTATTCAGGAATCCACTCCCAAGCAACCGCTCCATTAAATACTAACCCCATTACCAAAGAACCGATAACAGCACTAAGCATAATCCTCCAACTGGCAATTTTGCTAAAGATTAAGAACAAACCTCCAAGAAGTATTAAAAATGTTGATGTCTCGCCAACGGAACCCGGAATAAAGCCAAAGAACATATCTGAAATAGAATATGAAAACTCACTTGTATTACCGGCCGCTAAATACCCTAATATGGTCTCACCAGAAATGGCGTCAGGAGTACCTGCGAGATTAACAGCATCGTGTACCCAAACTTTGTCACCACTCATCCATGTTGGGTAAGCAAAGAACAAAAATGCTCTAATGGTCAATGCAGGGTTAAGGATATTCATACCTGTACCCCCAAAAACTTCTTTACCAATTACAACCCCAAAAGCAACGGCTACAGCCAGCATCCAAAGCGGTGTATCTACAGGTATAATAAGTGGCACAAGCATTCCGGTTACCAAATAGCCCTCTTCAACCTCATGTCCTTTTATTACTGCAAATATGAATTCAATCAATAAACCGACACCATATGAAACGACAACTAAGGGTAAAATGGTTATTGCGCCCAACCAGAAATTATCCCAAGTAATAAAGTGTTCGAATAAGGAAAATTCAGCCGGAAAGCCATTGATTGCCGAGTAATGCTGGTAGCCAGCGTTGAACATACCAAAAAGCAAACATGGCACCAAAGCCAAAATAACGGTATTCATCGTTCTTTTTAAATCGTCCACAGCACGAACATGGCCCCCAGAATGGGTGGTTTCGTTCGGTGTGTATAAAAAGGTATGAAGGGCATTAAAGGCCGGAGCCATTTTTTTACCCTGATATTTTAATTTAAGCTGATGTAATTTTTCTTTCATGCCCATTTTTATCCAATTTCTTGATACATTAAATCGAGTCCTTCTCTGATTATCTGCTGGTGTGGTTGTTTAGAAATACAAATGAATTCAGTAAGTGCAAAATCTTCTGGAGCCACTTCGTAGAGCCCTAATTGCTCCATTTCATCCAAGTCTTTAACCATACAGGCCTTTAAAAGCTGTAACGGGTAAATATCTAATGGAAAGACTTCTTCGTATCTACCAGTTACTACAAAAGCTCTATGCTCTCCATTGGTATTGGTATCTAAATCGTACTTCTTATTCTTGTTCAACCAAGAGAATGTTAATGCCCTTGTTGATGATATTTTATTAAAAACCGGTTTGTTCCATCCAAAGAATTCGTAGTCGTCACCTTCTGGGATAGCCGTAACCGTATTGTTATAAAAACCTAAGTAACCTTCTGGAGTCGTTTTTACACCCGTAAGTACATCTCCGTTTATTAGACGAAATTTATCTTGATTGACACCACTTGCATACAAGAAGGTAGAAATTTCAGCACCTATTTTAGTGCTATAATATTTAGGGGCTTTTACCGATGAACCTGCAAGAGCAACCGTGCGCTCCGCATTGAATTGGCCTGTCAAAAGATACTCTCCGATAATTACCAAATCTTGTGGTGCAACGGTCCAAACCGTTTCTCCTTTATTAATAGGGTCGATTTTATTAATTTGGGTTCCCACCAAGCCTGAAGGATGAGGACCAGATACCTTATGTAGCGTAATACCGTTGATATTTGTAAAAGGCGATGTTTCGGTATTGCCAACCGAAACATGAACCTGCCCAGGCGTCATTTTAGCAAGTGCAGTAATTGCCGCTTGTATCTCCTTCTCTTTACCT
This sequence comes from uncultured Croceitalea sp., assembly GCA_937969515.1. GTDB lineage: Bacteria > Bacteroidota > Bacteroidia > Flavobacteriales > Flavobacteriaceae > Croceitalea > Croceitalea marina. Next base: position 24,329 of record CALBVX010000072.1, read on the forward strand.
CTTAGCACATAATCGGTTTCAGCAGCTAATGGTGCAGTAGCATATCCCGAAATAAAAATAGCTTTCGGAGTAGCATCAGGATTGGCAACAATATCATAAGGACGTTGCTTTACAAATGCCCAACAACCTGATTGAAGCAGCACTTTTTTAATGGATTCCCCATCAACAGCATTCACATCGATGGCAGTGTCTTTTTGATAGCTCTGTTCTTTATCTGCAAGAATCTTTATTGTCAAAATACGACGTCTAGCACCCCTTACAATCTCAACTATTTCTCCACTAACCGGAGAAACAAAGCGCATGTCTTCAATATTCTTGTTGTAAAAAATAGCTTCGCCAGCCTTTACCTCAGCTCCTTCTTTAACCAACATTTTTGGGGTAACTCCGTGAAAATCTTCTAGATTAAGGGCATAAACGTTGCTTAAAACAGCCTTAGATGTAGTTTGTTCAGCAGCCCCGACGAGGTTGATGTTCAACCCTTTTTTAATTCGGATGTCTTTAGACATATTATTGTGGACCTTTTGTTAACAAAATTGCATGCAAATTTACTACTAAAACAATAATTATTATAATTAATCGGCTATAAAATTGGTATTACATCGACCGAAATTTGTTGGGCATGCTTTTTGTTTACCTTTACCACCAAAATATGCTTTTAATGCGCTTTTTCATTAAACAGCTTTTGCTGATTTTTTTTACTTTAAATCTGGTTGCCCAAGTACAAGAAGAGGTCGAACCTCCTTATAACATCAAAACAATAGTCTTTAAAGGACCAACAGAGGATCAATTTCCGGTGATTGAGTTGGGGGAACAATTACTTTTAGAGTTTGATGATATTACGGCCAGCGAACAAGATTACTATTTTAAAATAGTACACTGCGATTATGATTGGACACCTTCCGAACTTTTAAAATCACAATACCTTATTGGCACCGACAACCAAAGAATCATCGACTATGAAAATAGTTTAACAACATTACAACCCTACTCCAACTACAGGTTAACACTACCAAACGACCAGCTTAAATTCAGGGTTAGTGGCAATTATCTAATAGAAGTTTATAACATGGTGGGTGAATTACAGTTTTCACGAAGATTCATCATATACCAAAATGCAGTTACGGTCGGGGGTGTTGTAAAACGTTCTAGGGACTTTAATTTTCTGAACGAAAAACAGGTAGTTCAATTTAACATTAACACTTCGGGATTTGAAATTGTAAACCCGAAAAAAGAGGTGAAAGTTGCTATTATTCAAAATTATTTTTGGCCAACGGCTATTTATAATATTAAACCCCAGTTTACTTTAGGCAATGAGCTTGTGTACAAATACGACCAAGAAACCAGCTTCTATGGCGGTAACGAGTATTTGAATTTCGACACAAAAGACCTTAGAGCTCCGTCAGCGGCGATTTCAAGAATAGATTTCAAAGAGTTGTACAATCATTATCTTTTCACCAATCAATATCGCTATGATAGGGAATACACCTATTTCCCAGATGTTAACGGTGATTTTGTGGTAAGAACCTTGCAGGGTGAAGATGTATCTAGAGAAGCCGAATATACCAAAGTACATTTTAGTATTCCTTATAACCCAGAATTTGGTTTAGATGATGTCTATGTATTCGGAAAATTCAACAACTATGATTTGAGCGACGAGAATAAAATGGTTTACAACGAGGATACTGGGAATTTAGAATTGATGTATCCTTTTAAACAGGGTTTCTACAACTATAAATATGTTACGAAAAACAAAGAAGGTGTTGTAGACCTAAATAGCATTTCGGGCAACTCGCATTTTACCGAAAATAGTTATCTGATTTTGGTCTACTATCGAAACTTTGGCGATATGTACGATAGCATTATTGGTATTGGCACAGCAAATTCGAGAAATATCAGTAATTAAATTATCTTTAATCCTAGAACCAACCAAATGGTAGAGGGAAAAGAAAAAGGCTTAATTACCAAAGGGCGTTACGAACTAAAGTTTAGAGGAACCGAATGCCTAAACTGCGGACACATTTTAGATATGAGCGACAAATATTGCCCAAGTTGCTCACAAGCCAACAGCATAAAAAAACTAAC
>CALBVX010000073.1 GCA_937969515.1 uncultured Croceitalea sp.
TTGGTTTTAAAATCAATATTCTTCGACTTTACTACACTTAACACTGTTTTTCTGAAGTTTTCAGCACCACCTTTATTCCAACGGAATTGTTGTGAACGCGCTGCGCTCATTACTACAGGTAGCTCTGCAGGAGTTTCTACATCTTCTAGGTATTTGAACTTCCAGTTTTTAAGTTGCGCGCGGTAACTCAAGTCTAAATCTTCGGTCAGCGTATCACCTTCCCAATTACCGGCATCGAGGATACATTCTTTTCTCCAAATGCCTGCAGTACCGTTAAAATTGATAAAATGCCCTTTTGAATTACGACCGACCTGTTCTAAAGTAAAATGGGCATCTAAAGCAAAAGCCTGAATTGTTGTTAAAGTGGAATAGTCTCTATTGATGTGCCCCCATCTTGTTTGAACAACACCAATCTCACTATCCTTGAAGTAAGGTACGGTCTTTTTTAACCAATCGCGCTCAGGTAGAAAATCAGCGTCGAAAATGGCAATGAACTCCCCTTTTGCAATCTCAAGTCCTTCTTTCAAAGCTCCGGCCTTAAAACCTTGGCGGTTAGTTCTGCATATATGTTTAATATCCAATCCAGCTTCTTGAAGAGCCTCAATACGTTTTGCGGTATCTATTACGGTATCGTCGGTGGAGTCGTCTAGAACTTGGATTTCTAACTTACTTTTTGGGTATTCTATTTCGGATATATTTTCAAGTAATCGTTCCATCACATACTCCTCATTATACACAGGGAGTTGTATCGTAACATGAGGAATTTCCCTAGGGTCTAAAAGATTGAATTTGGGCGCCTCATCGTTTTGTTTTTTATTACTCAAATAGTTGACCAATAAATTCAATTGCGCCAGACTGTAGAAAAAAATCAGAATTAAGGCTAAACTGTAAACCGCAATGATAATATAAGCTATTGTGAGTCCCATAGTTATTTAATGCTGTATTTGAATATCCAACCTAAAATTTTTACGCCTGCAAATATAGCACCTTTTACGGTACCAGAAACTTTTGAGACACCAATTCTTTTTTTGTAACGCACTGGTACTTCGGTATATGCTAGTTTTTTACGTAAGGCTTTTAACTGCATTTCTACCGTCCATCCATAAGTTTTGTCTTCCATCTGCAATTCTTTGAGTTTTTCATATCGAATTGCACGAAAAGGTCCTAAATCCGTAAATTTTGCTCTAAAAAATATACGCATTAAAAAAGTGGCCAATTCGTTACCGAAGATTTGAGGAAAAGTCATTGAGCCTGCTTCCCTAAGTTCTTTTTTTCGCGCTCCTATTACAAAATCCATTTTCTGATTTAAGATGGGAGCTACAATTTTATCCAATTCTTCTGGATAATCAGAATAGTCTCCGTCAATAAATACGATAATATCAGGTTGTTTGGACTGTTTGGCTATGTAATCCATTCCTTTTAGACAGGCATAGCCATAGCCTCTTTTATTCTCGGTTAATACAGTAGCCCCTGCGTTTTGTGCATTTGTAACCGTATCGTCAGTAGAATTGTTATTGACCACAATAATTTCAGAAACCGATTTCGGAATCTCGGATACAACATGGCCTATAGAATCACCTTCGTTGTAAGCAGGAATAATAACTTTAATATCAGCCATTACTTGAGGTCAGAAAGTTTGTTTTCTTTTTTAAAACTACTAAAGCTAAACCACTCCTTTATTTTTTTTCCATTTCTATATTTCTCGGCCGACGTTAATTCTTCATCCATGTATTTAAGGCAATAGCCATTTTTAATACCATCTTTTAATTGGCATTTGTGGTTAACTTTACCATTTTCGTCGTAAAAAAGCCACCACTTTACTTTTTGTCCATTTTTAAAATGGCCTTCCATCTCTAATGTCCCGTTCTCATTATAGAAATACCAATAGTCTATTTCACGATTTTGGCTATAGTGCCCCTGAGCTTTTATGCCACCATTTTGGTGATAATATTTCCAGAAATCTTCTTTAGATTCTCCTTCTTTCCAACCTTGCGCCTTTAGATTTCCGTTCTCATAATAGTCGCGATGATAGGTTTTTGCAGATGAAACAACCAAAAAGAAAATAACAAAACTAAAACGTAGCATGTTTATTTTTTGTTTACCAAAGACATTAGATCTACATCATTACCCAATAAAACCTGATTGCTATCTATGCGACCTTCTAAAGGGCCATTCTCTAATTTTAGCACCCCTCTTGGGCATACGGCCGAGCAGATACCGCAACCAACACAACTAGAACGAACAATATTTTCGCCTTTTTGGGCATATGCACGTACATCTATACCCATTTCACAATAGGTGGAGCAGTTACCACAAGAAATACATTGCCCTCCGTTCGTTGTTATCCTAAATTTTGAGAATAAACGTTGCTGAAAGCCTAAAATGGCTGCCATAGGGCATCCAAAGCGACACCAAACACGGTTTCCAAAGATTGGATAGAATCCAGTTCCGATTACCCCAGAGAAAATACTGCCAATTAAAAAAGAATACGACTTACGCAGCGTTTCTGATTTGAATAAAAACACATTGCCTTCTCCACTAAAAAAATGGATACCGATTAAAGCAAGTATTATGACCAAGTAACCTATCGCGCCATATTTAGCATCTTGTTGAAGTTGCTCCCTTTTAAAAATCATTACCAAGGTAAAAACGGTGGTAAGTAATGCTGCAACCCCAATCAAGAAGGTGCTTTTGGTGAGCCAATATTTACTGGTGTCCGTTCCTAAATACGAGTAGACAACAGCAGTGGTCATTAAGGTTACAAAAACTACAACGCTGTGCACAACCCAGCGCTCAACTTTCCAAGCTTTTACAGTTTTGTCACTAAGTTGGCGAAAAGAATCTCCCGCAGTTTCTGCCAAACCGCCACAGCCGCAAACCCATGAACAATACCAACGTTTACCGTATTTGTAGGTTAGTATCGGGCTTATAATGAATATGGTCGCAACACCAAAAATCAAGAGCGCAAAACCGATATCTCCTGAACTCAAGAAGCCTTTTATTCGATAGCCTTCAAAATTATAGTAGTTCAAAGGCCACATATTTTTTAGATCATAGTAGGGCAGACTACCACCATTTAAGACCGAACTTCCATTTAAACGAGCCATTAACTCAGGGATAATGAATGCAAAACCCGTTTGAAAGAACATAACGCTCATCGTACGAATTCGCTCATACCTGTTATGGCGATATTTCCACATGAATTTTATGCCAAATGCCAAAATAGCAACAGTATATAGGGTTCCGTAAACAAACCATTGGCTGGCGGGGTTGCCACTTAAAAGTCTACTTAAAGGGTCAAAAAGGCCAATTACCCCTTTGTTGTCGCCTTTGGCGACCAATCCTAAATACTCTGGATAGAAATAAAGGATAATATAGAAACTCGTTAGGGCGATACCAGCTATCCAACCCCAAAATCCTTTACTCGAAATGGATTTGAACCAAACGCCATCGTTTTTAATCCCTGGTTCTTTGTTGGAATAAGCATCCCAAGAAAACCAGATAATACCTGTAGAAATGGCGGCCAAAGAAATACTTAACCATAATCCCTTATTAGGAAAGCTATTATTAAAAGCCGCAAGCAGAATTACAGCTAGGCCTGCAAGGCCAATTAGTGTTGCAATTTTTTGGTTTCTGCTTAAAGTTGTAGGTGGTTGCCCCGTTAAGGCCATACTTCTATCGTAGTTACTCATTGTACGCTATTTGAGTTGAAATATTCGTTTTAAACTTTTCTTTTTTGTTTGTATCGATTTGTTGAAATCAGAATTGAACTTAGAAACAATTTCTTTTTCGTATTGTTTGTAAAATTCAGGGTCGAAATTGGCATCAGTTAAATGTTCCATTACATAATCGACATCACGTTCTTCGGTCAACCATCTATCAAAAATTTCGTGACGCATACGGATGCCGAATGTGTTGATGCCCAAAAACAGATTTGTCTCTTTATGAAAGGATACTGTGACACAAACTTTTTCGCTGGAATGTCTCCAATGAAATTGCTCTTCGTAATCTTTTTGACCTCTGGCACCAAAAACCCAACCATAGGTCTGGTATTCAATATCTAAGAATTTGGCAGAATTAAACCAATGCCCGGGCTTATATTCCAACTTATTGCCGCAAATCGTTTGAGCTACTGTCTCGCCCATCATACGCCCTGTATACCATACCGCCTCTATGGGTCGTCTATTGCCAATTGCCTCGTGCTGTTCGGCACAATCACCTATGGCATAGACGTCACTCACATTTGTTTCTAAAAACCGATTTACTTTCACCCCTCTACCTAGTTCAATGCCCGAATCTTTAAGAAAATCAATATTTGGGGTTACGCCAGCTGTTAGGCCGACCATATCGCAGGCCAATTCTTCACCGGTTTCATCGATGATTACCGATTTTACCTTACCATTATCATCAGAAACAATTTCTTTAAGATTAGTTGAAAGGCGCAAATCGATATGATGTTCTTTAATATGTTCATTGATCAATTGTGATTCGCCTTCTGGCAAGACCCCATTCCAGAAGCTGCTTTCCCTTACAAGAAATGTGACAGGGATATCTCTACTTCGCAGCATTTCGGCAAGTTCTATTCCTATTAGGCCACCGCCAACGATTACTGCCCTTTTACAAACATCTTTATTGGGGGCATTTACTTCTAATAAATCAAGGTCTTGTTTAGAATAAAGACCTTGAACTCCATGTAAGTCTTGACCTGGCCATCCGAATTTATTGGGTTTAGACCCTGTAGCTATAATTAGTTTGTCATAATTCAAAGCTCTTGAACCATCCAATAATAGCTGTTTTTTATTGGTATCCACTTTATTTACATAAGCCCTGACCAGTTCTATGCGGTTTTTCTCCCAAAACCAATTCTCATATGGTTGTATGTGGTCGAATTTCATATGACCCATGTAAACATACATGAGTGCGGTTCTGGAAAAAAAGTAATCTGTTTCGGCAGAAACTATTATGATTCTTTTATCTGAGAGTTTTCGAATATGTCTTGCAGCGGAAACTCCTGCAATGCCATTTCCTATAATAACAATGTTCTCCATTGAATATTTATTGGTTGTTTACTAAATGTCGTTTTTAAAGATAGGAACTTAAAACAAAACCTTAATTTAGAAAGAATATAAATATATCTGGGTTTCGTAAGGTAATTATGGTAATTACGAACGTGTAATCCTTTGATTTGTAAAATCTTAAATAATTCATAAAATTTAAATTCTTTGTAGGTAGTTTTAGTTATGTACGACTTAAGCACAAGATTTTAATCAACTAATTTTTTTAAAATGATAAATAGAACAACACTAACCGGTATTTTTCTCATACTTGTTTTTCAGTTTAGTATAGGACAAAGCACTTCTGATTTCTTTTCAAAATCAGATACTTTCTTTAAGACCTATGTAAAAAACGGTAGGGTAGACTACAAGCGTATTAAGGAAAATCCAGCTTCTTTAAACGAATTGGTAAATATTGCTGAGAATATTTCCGTTTCTAAAAGTGACAAAACCACTTATCAAGCTTTTTGGATCAATGGGTATAACCTTTCTGTTATAAAGGGCATTGTCGATAACTATCCTATAAAATCTCCCTTGGACAAGGCAGGCTTCTTTGATAAAACCAAATACAACATAGGTGGAAAGGCCATCACTTTAAATGATATAGAGAACAAATTACTGAGAGGTAATTTTCCTAAAGAGGCGAGGTTTCATTTCGTGCTGGTTTGTGCAGGTTTGGGCTGCCCTCCTATTATCAGTAATGCTTATTTACCATCAACGCTAGAAACGCAATTGCAAAAGCAGACGAAAAAGGCTTTGAACAACCCTAATTTTATCAAAGTCAAGGGTAATAAAGTGCAGCTTTCGCAACTTTTTGAATGGTACAAAGGTGACTTTACGCAAGACGGAAAAAGCCAAGTCGATTTTGTAAACCAATATAGAAACGAAAAAATAGATTCAGGGGCCAAAGTAAGTTACTACAATTATGACTGGACCTTGAACGAGATTAAATAATTAAAACAACAATCCTTTAAAAACAACTGAAATGAAAATTTTAAAAAACCATATTCTTATGGCTGGGCTTTTATTGTCCACAATTAGCCTAATTGCACAAGATGACAGTGATGATGGCGGAAGTGTTATTCAAAACCTTACCCCTTCTAAATTGATAGGCCAAGGCCAATGGGATCTTAAACTGTTCAATAATCTTTACACCCAAACGGAGAGTACTTTTGCTTCTGAGGATGGAATTCGACAAAACTTTTTTACTTCTACTCTAGAAGCTTTTACAGGGGTTTCAGAGAACAAAAGAGTAAATATTGGGGCCATTGTTGAATATAGGGCCAATGGAAGGGATTTTGTTTTAGGAGATGGGAGTACCGAGCGTAGAACTACATCAGGTATCACATCTATTGCTCCGGCCATTAAGTTTGTACCTTTTAAAAATGTAGGTAATTTCTCGATTTTAAGTGCATTTTCAATTCCTTTGATAAGTCAAGAAGAAGATGATAACGGAGTCTTTTTGGATCAAGATGGGTTTACCTGGCAGAACAGATTCTTCTATGATTATACCTTTCCAGGAAAGAAATGGCAATTGTTCACAGAGATTAATTCTGAATATAATTTTGGTAAAGACGCAGTTGAAAATGTCAACGGTATTACTGTAGAGGGTAGTTTTGCTAACAATAGTCTTCGAGTTACACCTGGCGTGTTTTTAAGCTATTTTCCTAGTTCTAAATTTACTATTCTAGCTTTGGGGCAACATACCGAGCTTATAGATTTAGGTAATAACTTTAGCCAAAATTTTACTGCTTTGGGAGGTGGAGTTAAATATCAACTGACAAAAGAACTTAATATAGAAGGTCTTTACACCAATTTTGTTAGGGGTAGGGATACTGGTCTTGGAGAAACTTTTAACATAGGTTTGCGTGCCGTTTTTTAGTCTTCTGTAGGCAAAAGAAGTATTTTAGAAGTCTTAATTTTTTAACTATGAAAAGATTAGGGCTTCTTTTTTTATGCCTGCTTCAGTCTTCTTGTGTCAGTCAAATTGATGAAAAGATAAACGGAGTAAGTTTTGTTGGTTCAAGAAACAAGGTCACGCAGTCAAATGTAGACCCGGTCGTAAAGGTAAATGCGAACTATGCGGCCATTATGCCTTTTGGCTTCATAAGAAGCCTGAGCACGCCGAATGTCGTTTTCAATACGGATAGGCAATGGTTTGGCGAGACTAGAGCTGGTGCCAAACAGTATATTCAATTACTACAAAAGAACAAAGTGAAAATAATGCTCAAACCTCAAATATGGGTTTGGCGTGGTGAGTTTACCGGAGATATGCTTATGGAGTCTGAAGAAGACTGGAAGACTTTAGAAAAGACCTACACAGATTTTATAGTGACCTATGCGGAGCTAGCGCAAGAAACCAAGGCAGATATCTACTGTATTGGAACGGAATTGGAAGAGTTTGTAAAGAATAGGCCTGACTATTGGCAAGGGCTCATTAAAAAAGTAAGAAAAGTTTACACAGGAAAACTGACCTATGCCGCAAATTGGGATGAATATACAAGAACACCTTTTTGGGGCCAACTAGATTTTATAGGGGTAGACGCCTACTTCCCCCTCAATGAAGCACAGTTTCCATCTCAAGAGCAAATGCAAGAAGGTTGGCAAAAATGGAAGACAAAGTTAAAAGCGGTTTCTAGCGAAAAAGACAAGCCGATTTTATTTACCGAATTTGGTTATCGCAGTATGGATTATACAGCAAAAAAACCATGGTTAGTAGATAGAAATGAAATGGCGGTAAATCTCGAAGCCCAAGTAGATGCCACAAAAGCTATTTTCGAAGAATTTTGGAAAGAAGATTGGTTCGCTGGAGGATTTGTGTGGAAATGGTTTATAAATCACGAAAAATCTGGCGGAATAGAAGATAATCGTTTTACCCCTCAAAATAAACCTGTTGAAAATGTAATTAGAACGTATTACGGCGACTATTAAACTAAAATAAGCCGATGAAAAGGGAAGTTTCTTTTTTCTTTTTAGTACTAATATCCTTCTATTCCTGTTCTTCTGATGACAGTTCTACAGATTCTAAAATTTCTTTAGAAGAGGCATTGCGAAACAAAGAATTTAGTATTGATAATGTTATTGCCTGCGCAGCCAGTAATATAGATTCGAACGTGGTTAGCGTTTTTTTGTACCCTCGATCAGGGGTCAGCAACATAAATTTTTATCAAACCAAAACCGTAGATGTCGATAAGAACGATTTTGCCGAATACACTAAAGGAGAAGGTGATTTAATTGATGTTTTCAACGGTTATCTTTTAAAATATGAAATAGTGCCAGAACAAGAGAAATGGATAATCGTATCTTTTGAAGAGCGCGGAGAAATTCACCTTTCAAACCCAATTAGATTAAAGCAAACTTCTAAGCCGACCGAGTATTTGTCTGAAAATGTTAGGGTTCAATCATCCAACATGCCGGTATTTACCTGGCAAGATGGAGTTTTTGATGATACGAAAATATATTTTCATGTGGTTTCAAACGCTAATAACGATTTGTTATCGGGCACCTATACGTTTGAGAAGAGGTTTCAATATTACAAATTGGATAATGTTGTATTAAACATCACGGAAGAGATACCTCCAATATTGGAAACAGGTGAAAGCTATGATTTTACACTTTTGGCCGTAAGTGAAGATAACTGGGTAAATCTATTTTCTACTGTTCCATTTAATATTCCTTAGTATGTTTTCAACTATATTTAAAGAAAAAAATTGAAACCCATTTTAAAATATTCGGGTATTTTAATACTGCTGTTTTCCACAGGAATTTTTGCACAAAGTACTGTGGTAGAATTGAAAATACAGGGAAATAAAAGAACCAAAACTTCTTTTGTAAAAAAAGTCACAAGACTAGAACCGGGTATGTTGTTAGATTCCGTTCTCCTTGAAGATGACATTGCCCGATTAAAGCGATTGCCATCAGTATCGCATGCCTATTATCAGGTTTTCTATAAAGACAAGCAAGAAAAAGCAGATGTCGTCTATGGTATTGAAGAAAACTTCACCTTGATACCTTTTGCGAATATTTTCACATCGAACAACGATGAGTTTGCATTTAGGGTAGGGCTACAAGAATTTAATTTTTTAGGACAAAATGTTACCCTTGGGGGCTTTTATCAATACGATATCTTTAATTCATTTGGTATTAATGTGAGAGCACCTTATTTGTTTTCAAAACATTTAGGCTTAGCAATCAATTACCAAGATTTGACTACACAAGAACCTGTTTTTCTTGAAAATGGTAATGCAGATTATAGATACAACAATGAATCTATTGAACTGTTGGCACTTTACGAGTTCAATTATAAACATAGAATTGAGTTTGGAGTAAACTTCTTTACGGAAGATTACCAATATATTTCGGGTGCTACCGACCCAAACGTACCGCAAAGTCTTAACGTAGATAAGTATTTATATAAGTTCATCTATAATTATGATGGCATTGAATACTATTATCAATACCTATCAGGCTTTAGAAGTACCTTGAATTTTCAGTATGTAAACAGCGCCAATACGACGTTGCCAGAATTTGCAATAGGGTTTAATGACTTCTCTTATTTTACAAGAGTGGGCAAGCGAGGTAATTGGGCCAATAGATTAAGATTGGGCCTGGCAAGTAATTTAAATACGCCTTTTGCCCCTTTCGCAGTAGATAATAATCTAAATATTAGAGGTGTTGGTAATACGATTGATCGCGGTACCGGGGCCATTGTATTGAATACCGAGTATCGACATACTTTAGTAGACAAAGATTGGTTCGTACTGCAAGGAAATCTGTTTGTTGATGGAGGTAGCTGGCGTAATCCTGGAGGAGATTTTGGAGATTTTGCCGACAACCAAAATCTGAGGATATATCCGGGAATCGGTATTCGATTTATCCACAAACGTATTTTTAATGCCATTTTCAGAATTGACTACGGCCATGGCATTACTAAGGATGCTACTAGGGGCGTGGTTTTTGGAATTGGACAGTATTTTTGACACTGGCTTGTAATATTTTTCTTTATGAAATAAATATTTTAATACATTTCATCGTATTTTTTTGCATTTCATCGATAATTATGCATATTTGCAGGGCATCCCACTGCATAAACAATTTATCATGAAAGTAGTATTTTCTGTCCTTTGGATTTTATGTCCGTTATTAATGCTTGGGCAAAACAGCAATTATATTGCTGTTGCAGAAAGTGGTGATGGCATTTTCTCAATCCTCAGAAAGCAAGGCTTAAATCCGACAAAGTATTATGCGGAGTTTGTAGCGTTAAATGAGAAGAACCTAAGAAATGGAAGTGAACTTCATTTAGGTAGAGCATACCTTATACCCTATGCAGCGGATTCTTTTAAGAAAACTGCAGTTCAAGTTCGAACTGATAATAAAATGGAAGAATCGATTTTTAAATCTGAGTTGGCGGAAATTTCACCAAAGAGTACGAAGCTTAAAAATGCTGTGATTTACCTTATTTCAGGCAATAGTGTTGACGAAACATCTGCGTCTGTAAATAAACTAACGGATGAAATCACGCTAAATTTAGCTCAAGAATTAATGGTGCACGGTGCCCAGGTATACTTAATAGAAAGTGAGGCAGAAAATAAACATGCACTAGTGCAAAAATCACCATATAAAAAGACAGAAGGTGCTATGGCTCCCTTAAGTCAGATGCAAGAGTACGTTGAAATTATTAATAAAAAGTATTTAAAACATCAAGGTAAATACCAGCGCTTACTGATTACAAGGGTAAACGACGATATCACTGACGAACATTGTGAGGTTTCTGTTTACCATCACAACTCCAGCGAAAATGGACGACGTATTGCCGCCAATATACAGCGCACTTTTAATGAAAACAGTATAGAAAGTAAACCCTTTAGAGAATATACCGAGATTTTTACTGATAAGAATAATCTGTACCTGGCAAAGAATGCCCTTCCGGCAATCACCTTGATCGAGATTGGGAATGGAAAAAAACCTACCATTGAAGACACGATTCTTGTAAATGCGAATCAAGAGTTACTGTCAAATATTATCACAAGCGGGGTTTTAAATGATTATGCCGATTTAGAAATTGAAAAATAGCTGTTAGATTTGCTTAAAAAAATTGGGCAAATCATTCTTACTCTTTTTTCTTTTTATGTGCGCAGGTATAACTGCGCAAGATTCCTTAAAAACCGTGACTGCGGAAAAAGGTGATGGTATCTATTCCCTTCTCCGAAAAAATGGAGTGAATCCCAGCAAGTTTTACAATGCTTTCGTTGAGGTAAATAAAGCCAAACTTTCGGAAGAAGAGTTTTTAAAAATTGGGGAAACTTATTTTATTCCAGATACAACGGTATTAAGTAAGGGTAAAAATGTGAATTTATCGGCTTTCAGAGAGTATCCAATTTTTGGAGAAGATTTTGCACGAATAGATTCACTCAGCAATCGCCTAAAAGGCAATATCTATTATCTGGTTTCTGGTCACGGAGGTCCTGACCCCGGAGCAGTGGAGAACTATAACGGAAAGTTGATAGCGGAAGACGAGTACGCCTATGACATCACATTGCGGTTGGCAAGAGAATTGATTTCGCACGGTGCCGAGGTATTTCTGATTATTAAAGATGAAAATGATGGAATTAGAGATAGTAGAAGACTAGAACTCGATACTGATGAGGTTACCTATCCAAACAAAGAAATTCCTTTAAGCCAACTGGCAAGGCTAAAGCAAAGGGTAAAGGTGATCAATAAGCTTTATAAAGAAAACCTGGGCAAGTATCAACGCCTATTGGTTACCCATGTAGATAGTCGTAGTAAAGGAACCAATATAGATGTATTCTTTTATCATCATGAAAAAAGCAAAAAAGGAAAGCGTTTAGCGGAAAGCATTCACCAGACTTTTTTAAAGAAGTACGCCAAATTTCAGCCAAATAGAGGTTATCAAGGCACTTTTGAAGACCGCAGTTCTCTTTATTTGGTGAAAAAGACATTGCCCGCAATGGTTTATATCGAGGTGGGAAATATTCGTAGTGAAAAGGATCAAAGACGTATTCTAGACCCTGATAACAGACAGGCCCTTGCCAAATGGATTTCTGAAGGGGTTATTTTAGACTTTGAGGCTTCAACCTCTTTTGATAAATAGAAATCTAAGACAGTAAGTTTTGGGCATAGTAGCGATACAGCTCCTTAGGGCCTGCGCCTAAGTAATTTTTTAAATGAATTACTCCAAAATGAAACTGCACTCGTATCCATCCTTTTTGGCGGTACTTTCTTGCGGATGTAATCACGCTTTGCGGTAAAATGGTAAAACGCGTTTCTTTATAGAGCCTAGAAATAAACTCGCTATCTTCATAAATGAGATAGTTTTCATTAAAACCTCCTTGTTTTTCAAAAAGTGATCTATCTATAAACAAAGACTGATCACCGCCTCGACATAACGTATGGTTTATGCGAGATAGCCAAGCAAAAAATTTAAGAATGGGATTTTTGGAGTCAAATTGCATTCTAAAACACCCGGTTTCAGCACCGCTTTTATATGCGTCAACTATTAATCTGTCAAAATCATCTGGAGGAAAAGTATCGGCATGAAGAAAATATAGGATATCGCCCGAAGCTTTTTTTGCACCAAAATTCATTTGAGCTGCCCGCCCCCTCTTAGATGAAAAAACCTTGACATTATAATCTTTTAAAATATCTAAAGTGCCGTCGGCACTACCACCATCAATTAAGGAGATTTCAGAAATGTATTTTGAATTTATGCCCAGAATATGGTCAAGCAATGTGCCAATTCCAGCAGCCTCATTTAGAACAGGTATTATGATACTTATTCTGGGTTCTTTAACCTTGGTCATCATATTATAGTTACCCATTTTAGGTAGTAAAGAATTACCAAAACTTACAGCAATAATCTAAATTTCTTTCAGCAATTCTTTAAAGAGCTTAATCATTTTTGGCTCTGTATTTCCTGCAATTTCGATAATCTCTTGAATATTCACAGGCTGCAGATTATCTGGGTCACACTCATCGGTCAATACAGAAACCGCAACTACTGGCAAGCGTAAATGATTGGCGACGATAATTTCGGGCACTGTGCTCATACCTACGGCATCTGCACCAATTGTTTTTAACATTCGATACTCGGCCTTCGTTTCTAATTGCGGACCTACAACCGAAGCATAAACGCCTTTTTGTAATGAAATGGCTTCGCGCTCTGCGATTTTTTCAATCTTTTGTCGCATACTTACATCATAAGGCTCCATCATATCTACAAAACGGTCTCCGAACTCGGCAACGTTCTTAAAGGCCAAAGGGGAGCCACCTTGAAGGTTTATATGGTCTTCAATCAGCATAATATCACCTTTCTTAAAATCTAGATTTATCGCTCCCGCCGCATTAGAAACAAAAAGTTTATCAATCCCTAACTGTCGCATCACTCTTATTGGGTAAGTTACATCTGAAAAATCGTAACCTTCATACAGGTGAAAACGTCCCTGCATAACCACTACTTTTTTAGTGCCGATGGTACCGTAGATTAATTTACCGGTATGAAATTCTACTGTCGCAAGCGGAAAGTAGGGGATATGATTGTAATGCGCCTCTATCGGGTTTTCTATCTCATTAACAAGTTGCCCGAGGCCTGTGCCCAATACGATACCGATCTCTGGGGTATCAAAACCTTTGGTTTTTAAATGTGCTACTGATTCGTCTAGTTGTTTTTGAGTCATTTTTTTAGATTTTTTAAAAAAGGTTGAAAGGCATCGATATTTTGAATGTCTTCATAAAGGTCAACATCATTTCTGGTGTCCAAGGTGTTGAAGCTTCGCTCTTGCAAATCGAGTAAGGTATGTTTTAAAACATTACCAGTGCCCCACGCTTTATCTTGAAATAATTTAGGCTCTAAAGTCTTCATGCCCAATAAGTAATAGCCACCATCTTCCGCCGGTCCGATTACAAAATCATGGGTGTCAAGTTCGG
>CALBVX010000074.1 GCA_937969515.1 uncultured Croceitalea sp.
TTAAAAAGAATGCCCCCTATTCCACTGTTCTGACCTACCCTAAAATTTGCATTAAAAGTTTGCAGGCTCGGTGCGTTCTCAACATCAAACCATTGCTTGCGTGCCGTAAGCCGTATTTTTCCACCCTCGCCAATACCCGCCATTGAAGGATATACCAAATAATAATTATCAGATAGATAATCGAAGTACACAGGAATACCTTCTTGAGACCACGATTTACAGCAAAAAAATAACGTAAAAAGTATGAGCAGTAGCAGACGTTTCATAAAATGTTTGGGGCTAAGTGTTCTGTTGCTAGATGATTAATCATATAAATAACGCTATTAAAACCACATTATTATATATTTTCTGCGTGGTTTTTACTTTGTACTTTTGTTCAAATTTTTGCAATGAAAGAATACAATATTACAGTAATCGAAACGAATAACCCTGCAATTTTAAAGTTTGAGGCCAATCATTTTTTAGTAAAGCAGAATTATGAGTTTAAAAATATAGATGAGGCTAAAAATTCTCCTTTGGCACAGCAGCTCTTTTATCTACCTTTTATAAAAACCGTATACATTTCTGGGAATTTTATAGCCATGGAGCGTTTTGACATTGTAGAATGGAACGATGTGAAAGATGAAGTAGCGCAGCAATTGGTAGAATACCTAAACGCTGGCGAACCCGTTGTTCTAGAAGAAGAGACCTCTAAAAAAGCAGCGGTAACGGTATACGCAGAGGTTACGCCAAACCCTGCAGTTATGAAGTATGTTGCCAACAAGGTAATCGTACCGGCAATTTTTGAATTCAAAAATATAGACGAGGCAAAAGATTCAGAGTTGGCCAAACAGCTTTTTCACTTTCCCTATGTAAAAGAAGTTTTTATAGATAAAAATTATGTTTCGATTACCAAATATGAAGTAGCTGATTGGAATGAAATATCTATGGAACTTCGCGAATTTATCCGTGAGTACCTTGCTGACAATAAAGAGGTAGTTTCAGAAGGTGCTTTGGCAAAAGAAGCCGAAAAAACATCGGAAACAACGGCGAAAACAACTTATGACAATACCTCGCAGCAAATTATAGATATTCTAGAGGAGTATGTAAAACCTGCAGTAGCGAGTGACGGAGGCAATATTCTTTTTCAATCTTATGAAGAAGAAAGTAAAACCGTAAACGTAATACTTCAAGGAGCTTGTAGTGGTTGCCCATCATCAACATTCACCCTTAAAAATGGCATCGAAACCATGTTAAAAAACATGATGGGCGATAAGGTAAACGAAGTAGTTGCTCTAAATGGATGATTTTTAGTTTTCTTTAAGCAGGTTCTTCTCTTTTATTTATTAAATTGAGGAAAATTAAAAAACATTAACTATGGCAATTTTAAA
Source organism: uncultured Croceitalea sp. (assembly GCA_937969515.1). Lineage (GTDB taxonomy): Bacteria > Bacteroidota > Bacteroidia > Flavobacteriales > Flavobacteriaceae > Croceitalea > Croceitalea marina. The sequence continues at coordinate 1,371 of CALBVX010000074.1, forward strand.
AGTAATAGAAGTTTTAGCGAATTCTGACAAAGGTTGGGAAGATGCCACGGCAAAAGCTGTAGCGCAAGCATCCAAATCTGTAAAAAATATTCGCTCGGTTTATTTAAACGAACAAAGCGCGACAGTAAATGATGGTAAAATTGATGACTATCGTGTTAATGTCAAAATTACTTTCGAAGTAAAGTAATTTGTATTAGAAATTAATGGCGCCCATATTTGGGCGCTTTTTTTATGTCAAAAAGTGAGTATGCAAAGAGTTTCTCTTATAGTTTTAGTTGTTTCATTTTTATTGAACGGGTGCGCCCAAAAAAAAGAAGAAATGAGTCATAAATATACCAATGCCCTAATCAATGAGACTAGTCCATATTTGCTTCAACATGCGCACAACCCGGTAAATTGGGAAGCTTGGCATCCAGAGGTATTAAAAAGAGCTGCAGAAGAAAACAAGCCTTTATTGATTAGTATTGGGTATGCCGCCTGTCACTGGTGCCATGTAATGGAACATGAATGCTTTGAAGATGAGGAGGTTGCAAAAATGATGAACGAAAATTTCATTAATATAAAGATTGATAGAGAAGAACGACCAGATGTAGACCAGATATATATGGACGCTATTCAAATGATGACGGGTAACGGAGGTTGGCCACTTAATATAGTAGCATTGCCGGATGGAAGGCCATTTTGGGGCGCAACTTATCTACCTAAGGATAATTGGGTAAAATCATTAGAACAGCTCATAGAACTGTACAAAACAAATCCTGATAAAATATTGGGTTATGCAGATGATCTAGAAAGAGGCATAAAAGCTATAAATCTTGTTGAAAACAAAGAAGAAACCGTTTCTTACTCACTCGAACAGCTTAGTAGCGCAGTAGAGAATTGGGCAACTTATTTTGACACCTTTTTAGGAGGTTATAAAAGAGCGCCTAAGTTCATGATGCCCAATAATATTGATTTCTTGTTGCATTATGGCACTTCACAAAAAGATGAAAAGATTCTCGAATATGTGAATACAACACTCACCAGAATGGCCTATGGCGGTATTTTTGACCATGTAGGCGGAGGCTTTTCACGTTATTCCGTTGATACCAAATGGCATGTTCCTCATTTTGAAAAAATGCTCTATGACAATGGACAATTGATCAGCTTGTATTCAAAAGCCTATGCAGTAACAAAAAATGAACTCTATAAGAAAACTGCCGAAGAAAGTATAGCCTTTGCATTAGAAGAATTAGCCGATGAAAATGGCGGGTTTTATTCGTCTTTAGATGCTGACAGTTTAGACGAAAACAATGAATTGGAAGAAGGTGCCTACTATGTTTGGACGGCAGAAGAACTCCAAACCTTATTAAAGGCCGATTTTGAAATTTTTAAAGACTATTTCAACATCAATTCATATGGCCAGTGGGAAGAAAATTATGTTTTGATACGAGATAAACCCGAAAAGGATATTGCCGAAAAACACAATATTTCTGTTACTGTACTTAAAGAAAAGATTGATAACAGTTTAAGCATTTTAAAACAAGAACGTACTAAACGTGAAAAACCACGATTAGATGACAAGATTTTAACCTCATGGAACGGGTTAATGCTTCAAGGTTTGGTAGATGCCTATCGTTATCTTGGTGATAAAAGCTATTTAGAGTTAGCACTCAAAAATGCCACTTTCATTCAAACCAAAATGAAAAAAGCAGACGGGGGACTTTATAGAAACCACAAAAAAGGAAAAAGTAACATTAATGGGTTTTTAGAAGATTACGCTTCGGTAATAGAAGCTTACATTTCACTCTATGAAGTCACTTTTGATATTAAATGGCTAAAAGAGGCCCAACAACTTACAGATTATACCATTGTTCATTTTCAAGACACAGATAGTAAGCTGTTTTATTTTACTTCTGATGAAGACGATTCACTAATTAGAAGAAGCATAGAAACCAATGACAATGTTATCTCTGCATCCAATTCTATTATGGGCAAAAACCTTTTAAAGCTTCATAAAGTCTATATGGATAAAGGCTATGGCGATTTAGCGAACGAAATGCTTAAAAATGTACAGGGTAATTTTGATCAAAATGCACAGAGCTATTCCAATTGGTTGCATTTAGTGCTTTACAAGCAGCAAAACTTTTATGAAATAGCGATTGTAGGCGATAACTACAAAAGTATTGGTAGAGAAATAGCCCAGAACTACCTGCCCAATAGTATTTTGGTAGGTTCGCCAGAAGAAGGGCCCATAGAACTGCTCGAGAACAGGTATAATGAAGGAGAAACCTTGATCTATGTATGTATTGAAGGAACCTGTAAGTTGCCGGTACAGAGTGCGGAAGAAGTGTTAAAACAACTTTAAAATCGTTCGAAACATTAACCAAAGTTTAGACTTATTTTTTTGACTTGATTTCCTCATTTTCTTAGGTTGTCTTGATAACAATAAAAACACTATGAAAGAATTAACAGATTTACAAGCTCATTTAGACAATGCCATAGATTGGATATGGAAGTTACTCCCCAATTTAGTCTTGGCCATTTTATTGCTAATAGTTGGTCTTTGGGTTGTAAAGTTTTTAAACCGGATGGTTCGAAAGTTTTTTGAAAAGAAAGACTACGACCAAACCTTAGAGACATTTTTACAGAGTTTTATCAGCATCACCTTAAAGATTGTACTATTTGTACTTGTGGTAACCCAACTAGGGGTAAAAACCTCCTCTTTGGTCGCGATGTTAGGTGCGGCGGGGCTGGCAATTGGGTTGGCACT
>CALBVX010000075.1 GCA_937969515.1 uncultured Croceitalea sp.
GCCATACAAGGTTTTGGTGGCTGCCCTATGGCCAAAGATGAATTGACCGGTAATATGCCTACCGAGCGTATGTTATCTTACTTTACCGCAGAAAAGGCAGATTCCAATATAAACGCTATGGTTTTTGAGGCAGCTTATAACAAGGCAACAGAGCTTTTTTCTTCTTACCACTAGACATTTTCAGAAGTAGTTGCACGGGAGTAAAATTGTTAAAATCCATTCTTTATTTAAAATAAGTCTAAATAAATTTTGCAAATTTTCGAACGGTAGATATATTTGCGGATATAAAATTATTTATAATCAGTCTTAATAAATATAACCTATAAAAATGAAGAAGATAGCATTTACCTTAATCGTAATTTCAGGATTAGTGTTCACCTCTTGTAATTCAGATGACGACACTCCACCAGAAGAAATGGTAACCTGCACAGATGGTATACAAAATGGAGATGAAACTGGTATAGATTGCGGGGGCAGTGCATGTTCTCCTTGTGCCGCTATTGCTGAAATTCCAGCGACATATGTTTTTACAAGAGACGGTTCTTCAACCGTTAGTTTTAGTGGTCAAACTACTCGTTTATTTATGGCCAACGAAATTCTTGCAAAATTACAAGACCCGATGGCGACCGAAACAGAAATACAGGCTATGTTTGCCCATGTTGAAGGCACTAATAATTTTTCTGACGTTGATTTGAACGCTTCCGATAAAAATGTAAAAAGTAAAACCGCCGGTTCTTTTGATTATTTTTCAAATGACCCCGTTACCCAAGCTAGTATAAGGGCAGATTTTGATGGATACATTACGGAACAGGTAACAGATGTTTTTCCAAATTGGAATACAATTGCAAGTGAAGGCAACGCCGGTCAATTACCAGACGGTTCTTCGACCAGATATGTGAATGGTAACGGATTGGAGCTCGACCAAGCTTTTAATAAAGGTTTGATAGGTGCTTTTGTGGTTGACCAAATCTTAAATAATTATACCAGTCCTGCGCAGTTGGCAAGATTTGAAGATGATAATGACAATGGTGTTATTGTTGATGGAAAGACATATACCGATATGGAACATGATTGGGATGAGGCTTATGGTTATGCCTTTGGTGTTGTGGCAGATACCGAAGATCCTATAGCCGATGTTGATGCCTTGGACATTACTGACAATTTTTTGGCAAAGTACATCAAAAGAGTTGAAAATGACCCTACGTTCGCCGGTGTTGCACAAGATATTTTTGATGCTTACAAAGCAGGAAGAACGGCAATTATTAATAAAGATTATGATGAGCGCGATGCGCAAACAGATGTTTTAAGAGAAGCGATTGCAAAAGTAATCGCGGTTAGAGCGGTTTTTTATCTTCAGTCCGCTAAAACTAAAATTGAGGCTTCTGGAGAGCCAGGTGATATTTTTCACGATTTATCTGAAGGTTTTGGGTTCATTTATAGTTTACAATTTACAAGAAGACCAGGCGAAGAGGACGCTTATTTTACAAGAACAGAGGCCTTAGATTTTCTTGATCAGATTTATACCAATAACACTAATGGTTTTTGGAATGTAACCCCAGCAGTATTGGATACTGTATCTGAAGCAATTGCCGCCAAGTTTGATTTTACGGTTTCTGATGCAGCGGATAATAAGAATTAAATTAATTGAATATTATGGAGCATATTTCTTTAAGTAAAGATGCTCTTTAATTATCTTTGAAGTGTTTATTAAGAATAAATAAAAATTGCAAAATGAAAAAATATTGGTACATATGCTTTACTTTGTTTTTGATACTGTGGGCTTGTAGTTCTGATAATACAGATGACACAACAATAACAGATGATGATGGCGCACCGGTTTCTTTTGATCGCTCCGCTCTATTGGCCAATTGGGCAGATAATATTATTTTACCTTCATATCAATCTTTTGAGGTTGATCTTGTCTCGTTAAAAACTGCTTTTGATACCTTCTCTGCAACTAAAGACACACAGAACTTAACTGCTTTAAGGCAGGCCTGGATAGATGCCTACATCGGTTGGCAAAAAGTTTCAATGTTTGAGATAGGCCCAGCTGAGACTGTAGGTTTACGATTAAATATGAATATTTATCCAACTGACGTGGACTTGTTACAATCACATGTAGCTAATGGAAATTATGATTTGTCTCTACCATCAAATAGAGATGTAAAGGGCTTTCCTGCCCTTGATTATTTGTTGAATGGTTTAGAAGAAGATGATCCTAGTTTGGTTAATCGTTTTTCTTCGGGTGCTGATGCTGATAAATTGTTGGTATATATAGGTGATGTCATTGATGATATGATTCAGTTGACCACTCCAATTGTTGATGAGTGGGAAGGTGGTTATCGCGATACTTTTGTAACTAATGATGGTTCTTCTTCAACGGCATCTGTAGATCGTTTTGTGAACGACTTCATTTTCTATTACGAAAAGTTTTTGCGTGCAGGTAAAATGGGTATTCCTCTTGGTGTTTTTAGTGGTAGCACTGCTCCGAATACAATTGAAGCCTTTTACAAAAACGATATCAGTAATGAATTATTTTTGGTTGGTTTGCAAGCCGTTCAAGACTTCTTTAACGGTAAACATTTTAACTCAGGAACTACGGGTGAAAGTTTAGCCTCTTATTTAAGAGATTTAAATACGTTGAAAGATGGTGAAAAGTTAGATGAGCTTATAAACAATCAGTTTGACGAAGCAAGAATTAGGGTTTTTGCTTTGGGCACATTTAGAAACGAAATAGAAAATAATAATCCTCCAACAAATATGTTAGCTGCCTACAATGAGGTGCAAAAAGCTGTTCCGTTACTTAAAGTAGATATGGTCTCAGCTATGAGTATCAGTATTGATTTTGTCGATGCAGACGGGGATTAAATGTCTAGTTTGGTTAACTATTTTAATAGATACGAAGAGGCCGCTCCATTAGCGGTCTTTCGTATTCTATTTGGGTTAATGATGTTATGGAGTATTATTCGTTTTTGGTCTTACGGATGGATTGAAAAGTTATATATAGCCCCTAAGTTTCACTTTTCTTACTATGGATTTGAATGGATCAAGCCCTTGGGTAACTGGACTTACGTTCTATTTCTTATCTGTGGATTAGCGGCTTTTTGTATTGCCGTAGGATACAGATATAGAATGGCTATGATAACGTTTTTCCTGTCTTTTACGTATATAGAATTGATGGATAAAACAACCTATCTAAATCATTATTATTTTGTGAGCATTCTTTCTTTTTTGCTCATCTTTTTGCCTGCAAATGCTTATTATTCCGTTGATTCAAAGTATAATGTGAACATACGATTTCAACATATTCCTAAATGGAATATAGATGCAATAAAACTATTGTTGTGTATGGTCTACATTTACGCGGGTTTGGCAAAATTAAACTTTGACTGGTTGTTAAATGCAATGCCCTTAAAAATATGGTTGCCTTCAAAATTTGACATACCCTTTATTGGAGATTTGTTAGGACAAGAATGGGTGCAATATGCATTTAGTTGGGCAGGTGCCGCCTATGATTTGTTTATTCCTTTTTTACTTTTTTATAAACCAACAAGAAAGTTTGCTTTTGTTCTGGTCGTATTGTTTCACTTGCTTACGAGGGTTTTATTTCCAATAGGAATGTTCCCTTACATCATGATTGTTTCTGCGATAATATTTTTTGATTCTGATGTGCACAGAAGAATTTTAGGTTTTATTTCCAAAATATTCAGAGCAGACCATAAAATATTTGATAATCGGAAGTATTACACTTCTAAGGTTCCTTTAAGACCTAAAATAGTGAAAGTCATAATCCTAGTATTCTTCATAATACAATTACTAGTGCCGTGGCGCTATCTAACGTATCCAGGAGAATTATTTTGGACAGAAGAAGGGTATAGATTTTCTTGGCGCGTAATGCTAATAGAAAAATCTGGTTATGCTCAATTCAAAATAGTGGACAATACTACAGGGAAATGGTTCTACGTAGATAATACTGATTTTTTAACTCCTTTACAGGAAAAGCAAATGAGTTTTCAGCCAGATTTTATTTTAGAATATGCGCATTTTCTTTCAAGACATTTTGCTCAAAATGGTTTTGAGAACAACGCGGTTTATGTAGACTGCCAAGTTGCGTTGAACGGTCGTTTAAGTAAGGCATATATAGACCCAAAAGTAGATTTGACCAAAGAAAAAGAGTCGTATAAACATAAAGATTGGATTTTACCATTTGAAGATGAGATTAAAGGGATTTAGTAGTTTATTGTTTTTATGTTTTGCGCTCCCAATCTGGGGTCAACTTTCTATTGTCGGTAGGGTTACAGACCAAGAGGATAAACCTGTTGTGGATGCTGAGGTTTATTTAAAAGAAATTCAAGCTTTAACCACTACAAAAACAGATGGTAGTTTTGAGTTTTCCAATATTACTGGAGGAAAATATACCATTATAGTCTTTGCTTATGAGTATGAGGTATTCGAGAAAATATTGACTTTTGACAAACCTTTTAATCTTGATATTCAACTTAAATCTTTAGAAGCCAAGCAACTATCAGAAGTGGTGTTGACGAAAAGAAGAGAAAAACTTTTTGCATTGCAGCAACTAAAAAAAGTTGAGGGTACTGCTATTTATGCAGGTAAAAAAAGTGAGGTGGTTTTACTCGACAATATCACTGGAAATTTAGCGGCGAATCAACCTAGACAAATTTACAGTCAAGTAGTTGGGTTAAATATTTTTGATTATGGTGATGCAGGGCTACAACTAAATATTGGGGGTAGGGGTTTGGACCCTAACCGTTCCGCAAACTTTACGGTGAGACAAAATGGATATGACATAAGCGCAGATGCATTGGGTTATCCAGAAAGTTATTATACGCCACCGGCAGAGGCATTACAAGAAATTCAGGTGGTAAGAGGTGCGGCCTCATTACAATATGGCCCTCAATTTGGTGGTTTGGTCAATTTTAAGTTTAAGCGACCAAACCCTAATAAAAAGATAGAATTGGTGTCTAGGCAAACCCTTGGCTCCTTTGATCTACGGACAAGCTTTAATAGTATATCCGGTACATTGGGAAACTTTAGCTACTACACCTATTTTAACTATAAAGAAGGAAACGGTTTTCGGCCTAATTCTAATTTCAACAGTCGCAACTATTTTGGGCAGTTTAATTATCAATTATCAGAAAAGTCTAAATTAACTTTTGAAGCTACTTTGTTTAATTACTTGGCAAAACAACCTGGTGGTTTAACAGATGTTCAATTCAATGATAATCCAGATTTTAGTAATCGAAATAGAAATTGGTTCGATATTGACTGGAAGCTCTTTACTTTAAAATTTGAACATCGTTTTTCTAGTAAGACAGATTTTAGCGTTTATGTTTCAACTTTAGATGCGTCTAGAAAAGCCGTTGGTTTTAGAACAAATAGAGTGTCTCAACCAGATGTGCCGAGTGAACCTCGCGAGCTTTTGTCAGATGAGTTTAAAAATATTGCTGCAGAAGCGCGTTTTTTGACCAGATACAAAGTAAAAGATAAAGATGCTGTTTTTTTGATTGGCTCTAAGTATTATCAGTCTTTTAATAACCAACAACAAGGACCTGGTACCGCTGCGGATGGACCAGATTTTAGTTTTGCAACTGAACAGTTTCCTAATTATGAAAGACAATCCGCATTTGAGTTTCCCAATCTTAACTTGGCGCTTTTTGGAGAGAATATTTTTAACCTTTCCGATAAACTTTCTATCACACCAGGATTTCGATTTGAGTATATAAATACAAAGAGTGAGGGTAGTTTTCGCAGAATTTTGTTGGATTTAGCGGGCAATCCATTGGTAAATGAAGAAATACCGGAAAGCAGTAATTTTGAAAGAGGTTTTTTTCTTTTTGGAATAGGAACATCTTATAAGATAAAACCTGCTCTCGAAGCATACGCCAATATTTCGCAGAATTACCGTTCTGTAACTTTTAACGATATACGCGTCGTAAACCCGACATTGGTGGTTGATCCTAATATAACAGATGAAGATGGTTTTACCGCCGATATTGGTTTAAGAGGCCGTTACAAGAACTTCTTTTCATATGATATCAGTGCTTTCGGGCTTTTATATAAAGATAGATTAGGTGAAATCTTGGCTGTAAATGATAGCGACAATTCTGTTTTTAGAAGAAGAGGTAATATTGGTGATGCTTTTATTTATGGTTTAGAAACCTTTGCCGATGTAAATTTAAAAGAGGTGGTTACCCCATCTTCGGAGAAATTAAAATTGAACTACTTTCTAAATGTGGCCCTAACGGACTCTGAATACACCGCATCCGAAGAAAATAATGTGAAAGGAAATCAAGTGGAGTTTATTCCTCAAATTAATTTGAAGACAGGGCTGAATTTTGGTTATGGAAATCTTTTGGGAAGTTTACAATACACCTATTTGTCAGAGCAATTTACTGACGCAACAAATGCCCCACAAGATAACAACGACAATCAAAGGGGAATTGAAGGAGCCATACCTAAATACGATATTTTAGATTTCTCATTGTCATATACGTATAAGAAGTTTAGGCTTGAGGCAGGTGTAAATAACCTCTTAGATAATAGTTATTTTACAAGAAGGGCAACAGGTTACCCTGGTCCTGGTATTATACCTGCAGAGCTTAGAACGTTCTACACAACATTGCAGGTTAAACTGTAAAAATCTAAGGCTTAAGAGTAGAAGTACAATTGATCTAAAAGCCGCACGATTACTAGTTGATGACCATTTTATAATTGATGTCTTTATAATTTAACAGAGGTACTTCTTTAGTATCGATTTTAAGCAATCGCTTAATCTCCAAAATTTCCTCTTTGCTTACCAAAATTATAAAACACTTGTGGCCCACTGAAATTGGAATTTTGCGCTGATGAGCAGAGCAAATGGTCTGTTTTTCCCAGTAATCGATATCGAGCTTTTGAATATGCTCTTTGAACGTTTCCAGTTCCCACTCATAAAATTCAAAACATAAATTGTTGAATACAAGCTGGAAAAGTTTACTAAAATTACAATAAGTAAGTATTCCGTTTTTGGAATTATTTATAGTTCTGAGGGAGTTGCACATAATTTAAGACTGAAATAGAATATTATTAATAATAAGTCTAAATAAAAATAATAAATATTTTTGAGATTAGTTCCATAATCTTTTTCTTGAACTAAATGATGTATCTTTGCACGCAATTAATCCGTAATTGCAATGGAAGCCCACCTAAATAAAATTCTTGGCGAAGGTCTTACTTACGATGATGTTCTTTTAGTACCCGCTTTTTCTGAGGTGCTGCCAAGAGAAGTAAGTATCAAGTCTAAATTCACCCGAAATATTACCATTAATGTTCCTATAGTATCCGCTGCTATGGATACCGTGACAGAATCCAAAATGGCAATTGCAATTGCCCAAGAGGGGGGTATTGGGGTTTTGCACAAGAATATGACTATAGAGGAGCAAGCCTTGAAAGTACGTAAAGTAAAACGTGCTGAAAGCGGTATGATAATGGATCCTGTTACAATGCCTTTAAACTCTAAGGTTATTGATGCAAAGGCCAATATGAAAGAGCATAGCATTGGTGGAATTCCTATAGTTGATGATTCGGGAAAATTGATCGGTATCGTGACCAACCGCGACTTGCGTTTTGAAAAGAATAATGAGCGACCAATTGCTGAAGTTATGACTTCAGAAAATCTTGTAACTGCAGGCGAAGGGACTTCCCTTTCGGAAGCTGAGGATATTCTGCAAGAACATAAAATTGAAAAGCTTCCAGTTGTAGACAAAGATTACAAACTGGTAGGCCTTATTACATTTAGGGATATTACAAAACTTACCCAAAAACCAATTGCTAATAAAGACCAATACGGAAGGCTTCGCGTAGCTGCAGCCTTGGGCGTTACAGGAGATGCGGTGGATAGGGCAGAAGCGCTGGTAAACGCCGGTGTAGATGCCGTTGTTATAGACACGGCACATGGGCACACCAAAGGTGTGGTATCTGTTTTAAAAGAGGTTAAAAGTAAATTTCCCAAGCTCGACGTGATTGTCGGAAACATTGCAACTGGTGAAGCGGCAAAATATTTAGTCGAAGCTGGTGCCGATGCGGTAAAAGTAGGTATCGGACCAGGTTCTATTTGTACAACAAGAGTTGTGGCAGGAGTTGGATTCCCACAGTTTTCTGCAGTTTTAGAAGTATCAGCGGCTATTAAAGGTTCAGGCGTCCCTGTAATTGCGGACGGAGGAATTAGATACACGGGTGACATTCCTAAAGCAATTGCTGCGGGAGCAGATACTGTCATGTTAGGTTCTTTATTGGCAGGTACCAAGGAGTCGCCTGGTGAAACTATTATTTATGAAGGGCGTAAATTTAAGAGCTACCGCGGAATGGGTTCTGTTGAAGCGATGAAACAAGGTAGTAAAGACCGCTATTTTCAAGATGTTGAAGATGATATCAAAAAATTGGTTCCAGAAGGTATTGTAGGTCGTGTACCCTATAAAGGAGATTTGTTTGAAAGTATTCATCAATTCGTTGGGGGCTTACGTGCCGGTATGGGTTATTGCGGCGCAAAGGATATTGAAACCTTAAAAGAGACGGGTCGTTTTGTTAAAATTACCGCTAGCGGCATTAATGAAAGCCATCCTCATGATGTAACTATTACTAAAGAGAGTCCTAATTATAGTAGATAAGAATTTTTTAGCTTCAGAATTTATAGGTCAAAGTTTTATCTACAGTTTTAATTTCAACGCATGTATACTTGCGTGTTTTAGTTCATCCAAATAAAAAGTACTACTTTTTGTAACAAGTTTGATGAGATATAGTCTCATTGAAACAACAGTGCTGTTGTCGTTTATAACCGACGATAAATAGAATCATTTAACTAAACCAACTAATCTTCGCAAATGGATTTACAAATTGAAAACTTGAGTAAAACGTATTCTAACGGTGTACAGGCCTTAAAAAATGTCAATCTAACCATACCTAGGGGCATGTTTGGTCTTCTCGGGCCAAATGGGGCAGGTAAATCGTCGCTCATGCGCACTTTAGCGACCTTACAACAAGCAGACGAGGGTTCGGTGACCTTAGGTGAAATCGATGTTTTAAAAGATAAGGAGAAAGTTCGTGAAATATTAGGCTACCTACCCCAAGAATTTGGCGTTTATCCAAAAGTGAGCTCTTATAACATGCTTAATCATATTGCTTCGCTAAAAGGTGTTTCAAGCAAAGGTGAGCGCAAAGATTTGGTAGAGTCTTTATTGACAAAAACGAATCTTTGGCATGTGCGCAATAAAAGTTTGGGTACCTATTCCGGTGGTATGAAACAGCGCTTTGGCATTGCGCAAGCACTTATTGGAGATCCTAGATTGATTATTGTAGATGAGCCCACAGCAGGTCTCGACCCTGCGGAGCGTGTTCGTTTTCATAATCTATTAAGCGAGATAGGAGAAAATACTATCGTTATTCTATCGACACATATTGTTGAAGACATTTCCAATCTATGTAATAATATGGCCATTATTTGCCTTGGTGAAGTGGTCGCAAAAGGAAATCCTGCAGAACTTACCCAAGCAGTAAAAGGTAGGGTCTGGAAAAAGGCCATTGAAAAGTCTGAACTTGAATCGTATCAGTCAGATTTTCAGGTTATCTCCACACACTTAAAAGCGGGTAAAACGGTTATTCATGTATTAAATGATAACAAACCGGATGCTTCTTTTGAAGCAAGTACCGCTAATTTAGAAGATGTTTACTTCGCTGAGATTACCTCACGTATGGAAACTATTTCTGCATAATTGTTTTACTAACCATTAAAATTTTACAATTATGTTTAAAGAAATATTCTTATTCGAAATTAAGTACCGTTTAAAAAGACCAGCCACTTGGGCTTACTTTGGTATACTGTTATTATTTGGGCTTTTTGTGGCTATAGGTGATAATGGTCCGGCATCCGAAAAGGTGTTTGTGAATGCTCCGGTTGCAATTGCAACGACACTCGCTACCATAAGTATTTTTGCGATTATGATTGCAAGCGCGATAATGGGGGTACCTGTATATAGAGATATTGAACACAAAACCGAGAACTACTTCTTTTCTTACCCCATTACGGAAAAAGGATATATACTGGGTCGCTTCTTTGGTTCTATGAGTACGCTATTTTTAGTGAGTATGGGCTTACATATTGGTCTTATTGTTGGAGCTTTAATTGGGCCGTATGCCGGGTATGTAGAGGCAGACCGCTATACCTTTCTTAATCTATGGCATTATATACAACCTACAATAACCGTTTATTGGACAAACCTATTTTTTGCTGGTTGTATCTTTTTTGCTTTGGTAAGTTTAACAAAACGGGTGATGTTGGCCTATGCCGGGGGTGCTATATTGTTTATTACCTATCTGGTAACCTTAACACTTACGCAAGACATTGAAAATAAAACATTGACAAGCCTGTTAGATCCTTTTGGTTTTACAAGTCTTAATAATATTATTCAATATTGGACTCCTGAAGAGCAGAATACCCGACTGATTCCTTTTGAGGGAATGTTATTATGGAATCGTTTGTTATGGGTTGGTATAGGCGTAGCCTTGTTTTTATTTACACTATTTAAATTTGATTTTCAATCCTTTTTAAACAAGAACTTTAGCAGTAAAAAGAAAAAACTGGTTGCAGATGAGGTTAAGAGTAGCGCTGCATTGACTAAAATCCCATCGGTAGCTAAAGCCTTTTCAAGCAGTTTAAACATAAAGTTGCTTTTTAAGCTTGCCTTTATGGAGTTTAAGAATATAATTTCAGATAACTTCTTCAAAGCTATTTTTATAGCGGCGGTGGCCTTTTTGTTTTTTGACGGTTGGTTCGGTGCGCCAATTTATGGAACCCCTTCTTTGCCTTTGACCTATTACATGTTAGAGGTGAAAAACTTCACGTACATCATTTTGATTTTTATACTTATTGTATTTATGACCGGTGAGGTTTTGCATCGCGAAAGGGGTGTGAATTACGACCAGATTTTTGGGTCATTGCCTATTCCCAACCGAATTGTATACGGTTCAAAATTCCTTGCTTTGGTAATGGTAAGCTTTATTTTGGTCAATATGATTTTAGTCAGTGGGGTTCTAAATCAGGTTCTGAAAGGGTACTTCAATTTTGAGTTTGATAAATACTTTACCGATTTATACCTTTTTGAATTTCCGAAATACATCAGTTTTGTGATGTTGGCCTTTTTTGTTCATTCTATAGTTACCAAGAAGTTTTTGGGTCATGTAGTTGCCATCGCTATTTGGACTGTATTATTTGGACTTAATGCCATGGCCGATATTGATAATAATCTATACTTGTACAGTTACGCTCCGGGCTATACCGTTAGTGACATGAACGGTTTTGGTCATTTTGGGAAGGCTCTGTTATGGTTTAAAACGTATTGGTTGGCATGTGGAGGTATTTTAACGGTTATTGGTTATTTATTTTGGAAAAGGGGTACGGATTCTGGAAGAAAAGCAAGATGGAGCCTGGCTAAAAGTCGTTTAAATTCAAAATCAATTGGTGCCTTAGTAATATTGCTCGCTGTTTTTATCGGTACAGGAATCTTTATAAACAAGAATACAAGAACAATAAATAATTACAGAACGGACGATGAGGCAACTATAGGCAGAGCCAATTACGAGAAGACTTTGCGACAATACGATAAAATTGCTCAGCCGAAGGTGATAGATGTAAAACTGAATGCAGATTTAATTCCCGAAGAACGTTCTGCAAATATTAGCACAGTGATGACAATGGTTAACAAGACCAATGAGACCATCGATAAGCTTCATTTAAATTGGGGTGCTGAGGGCTTATTGAAAAAAGAGGTGACACGATTTTTAATAGAAGGTAAAGAACCTAAATTGGATAAGGAATACGCAGATTATGGGTATAAAATTTATGCTTTTGATACACCAATGGCACCGGGCGATACCCTAACAATGAAATTGGCTGTTTCTTCCGGATATAAAGGATTTCCCAATGAAGGTTCAGGTTCTTCTATCGTATATAATGGAACTTTTTTAAATGATGGATTTTTCCCTTCTTTTGGGTATAGTAGTCAAGGAGAATTATCAAGTGATCAAGACCGTAAAAAATACGAATTGCCCGTTAAAGATTATCAGCTCCCAGAACAGACAGATGAGTGGGGTACTAGTAATTTGCTGTTTAATGATGATGCAGATTATATCACTTTTGAAGGCACTGTAAGTACAGCTCCTGATCAAATTGCAATCCTTCCAGGATATTTACAAAAAGAGTGGGAGCAAGATGGAAGAAAATACTTCACATACAAGATGGAGGGGGAGCTTGATTTCTTTTATAACATATCATCTGCGGAATATGCGGTGCACCGAGAGGTTTGGACAGGTAAAAGAGGTGAGCAGGTAAATATTGAAATTTTCCATCACCCTTCGCATACCTATAACTTAGATCGTTTCGTAAACGGAGTTAAAAAGTCCATGGATTATTTCACTGAAAACTATGGTCCTTACCAATATCGTCAGATACGTATTTTAGAGTTTCCAAGGTATAGCACTTTTGCACAGAGTTTTCCCAATACCGTGCCTTTCGCAGAAAGTTTTGGCTGGGTCGGTGACTTTAGTGACCCTAATAATCTGGACTATGTATTTACGGTTACTTCGCATGAGGTAGCCCATCAATGGTGGGGTCATCAAATAACACCATCGGCGACCCGAGGAGCCAATCAAATTTCTGAAACGATGGCAGAATACTCTTCGTTAATGGTTATGAAGAAAGAGTATGGCGTAGATGCTATGCAACGTTTTTTGAAGGAAGAGTTAGACCGTTACTTGCGAGGTAGGGCCAATGAGGGAAAATTTGAAAAAACACTTTTGGATAATGATACCCAGTCCTACGTATGGTATCGTAAAGGAGGTTTAATTTTATACGCCTTACAAGATTTGATAGGGGAAGATAATTTGAATAGGGAGTTTAAAGCCTATACAGAGGCCGCTCGTTTTAGGCCAAAAGCGCCTTTTACCACCACGCATGAATGGTATGATTATATGAAAAAGGCAACGCCTGATAGTTTACAGTATTATTTAGAAGATAGTTTTGAGAAAATAACACTGTATTCTAATAAGACTACAAGTGCAACATATAAAAAGAAAGATGATGATACCTATGAGGTTCGCATAGATGTAGAGAGTAGCAAAACCTATTTTGACGGTCTTGGAAAAACTTTAGAATCGCCAGATAAACCTAACTATTTAGAAGTTGCTGTTTTTGAATCAGATACGACCAATGCAAAAGGTTTAACCGTAAAACGGCCTTTAGCGTTGAGAAAAGCATGGGTTACCCCGGGTACTTCTTCATATACGTTTATAACAAAGAAACTGCCTGTAAAAGCGGGAATAGACCCCTATAACAAAATGATTGATCGTATACCTGATGACAATTTAATTCCGGTCGAAGAATCAGAAGATTAGGATTACAATCTTGAATTAATCAATAAAAAAGGCATCCTTTTTTTGAGGATGCCTTTTGTGTTTGTTAAAGCTGTCAGCTATTTGCCGATACCAGCGTAGCTTTTCCAATCTTTCTCTTTATAAATATTTTCTCCAAAATAACGTGCAATTTGCATAAAGGGCTCTACTTTTTGGTATCCTGGAACAGGGGAAAGCATACCAAAGTTTTCATCTAAAAAAACTACTGTTGGGTAGCTCATTTTTCCTTGTAGTAAGGCCGCTGCAAACTCATGATAGCCACGTCGGCCCTGTGGCACAAACTTAAAAGTTTTACCATTATAGGTGATATCTTCTTTTCCTTCCGCATCCAACTTTACCATATAAAAATTAGCTTCCATATAGGCTGCAACCTCCGGATTTTGAAAAGTATCTTTGTCCATTTTCTTGCACCATCCGCACCAATCCGTATAAACATCTACAAATATTTTTTTAGGATTCTTATCGCTTTTCGATAGGGTATAGGCCTCATCCCAAGAAAGCCAAGTCACCTCTTGGGCCGTCAGAGATACCGTAAAAATAAACAGCAATGAAAAAAGCACTTTTTGCATAACAAAAATTTGAGTTTTTAGTCTTAAGACTATATAAAACCTAACGAAAATTATGCCATATTATTTCGCAACAAGCTTCTCACGTTTTACATCAAACAAATGCTTGGCATCCACTTGGTTGTTTATTATGTCATCAAAGGTCTCCCTTTTCCGTATTAAATGGGCTTCATTATTGTACCATAAAACTTCGGCAGGTCGGTAACGAGAATTGTAATTGCTGGCCATGGTAAAACAATAGGCCCCTGCATTTTTAAAGGCCAAGATATCGCCTTCCGATATTTCGTTTATACGTCTGTTGCTTCCAAAAGTATCCGTTTCGCAGATATAACCTACAACAGAATAATATCGTTCACGTCCTTTCGGATTGGAAACATTGACTATTTCATGTTGCGATCCATAAAGCATGGGTCTGATTAAATGATTAAATCCAGAATCTACGCTCGCAAATACTGTTGAGGTGGTTTGTTTCACCACATTTACTTTTGCCAAAAAGAAACCAGCTTCACTTACCAAAAATTTTCCAGGTTCAAAAGCTAAAGTAAGTTCTTTGCCGTATTCTGCACAGAATTCGTTAAAACGGGTCGTTAATTTCTTACCCAGTTCTTCAACATTAGTCTCGATATCTCCAGGTTTGTACGGTACTTTAAATCCGCTGCCAAAGTCAATAAAGTCTAGGTCTTTAAAATTTTTAGCAGTCTCAAAAAGAATTTCTGAAGCATATAGAAAAACATCAATATCTAGAATATCACTACCTGTATGCATGTGTATTCCGTTGATATTCATTTTTGTGAGCTCCACAATGCGCAATAAATGCGGTATTTGATGTATGCTTATCCCGAATTTTGAATCTATATGCCCAACGGAAATATTTGAATTGCCGCCTGCCATTACATGTGGATTAATACGAATGCATACAGGCACATCTGGATGCTTACTTCCAAACTGTTCCAAAACCGAAAGATTATCGATGTTAATCTGCACTCCTAATGTGGCCGCTTCTTCAATTTCTTCTAATGACACCCCGTTTGGAGTATAGATAATTGATTCTGGTTTAAAACCAGCTAAAAGCCCCAGTTGTACCTCTTGAATAGATACCGTATCAAGCCCACTTCCTAAACTATTCATCAATCGTAAAATAGAAATGTTAGAAAGTGCTTTTGCTGCATAGTTCAATCTTAGTTGCCCAACACCTTTAAACGCATCGGTTAGTCGTTTAAATTGCGAACTTATCTTTTCAGCATCATACACATAAACCGGAGCTCCATGAGTTTTTGTTATTTTAAGTAAATCTGCGGACTTCATACCTTCTTTCTGTTTTTGATAAAATTAAATTTCGAGCAACTAAAAAGCAAAATTAATTCACAAAAATAAATAAACACAACAATTTGTTATAAAAATAACAATAATTAGAATTGTACTTTTTAACCTATGTTCTTATTTTTAGCAAAAATATTCAAGCCATGCAACTGCCGTTATTTCCGTTACAATCTGTTTTTTTTCCGGGGGAAACCGTACCTCTTCATATTTTTGAGGATCGTTACAAACAATTGATCAATGATTGCAGGGCAGAGGCCATGACTTTTGGTATTCCCGTTTATATCAACGACAAATTGGAATATGGCGTTGAGGTTCAACTAGTAGAGGTGGTAACCACTTATGAAGGCGGGGAGATGGATGTTACCTGTGTGGCAAGGCAGGTCTTTAAAGTAATCACTTTTGATAATGAAATGGACGGTAAGCCCTATGCTGGTGGTACGGTGGAGTTTTTGGAATCACATTATGACGCCGATGAAGATTTGCGTCAAGAAGTATTGGGTAAAATTGAAGAGTTATACGATTTAATGGCGGTTCAACTTCCACAAATAGCTATAGATAAGTTTAATAGTTATGCATTTGCCCATAAAATGGGATTGTCCTTTGAACAAGAATACGAGCTGCTGCAACTTACCAATGAAACCAAAAGGCTAAACTATATTAGAGAGCATTTAGATACTACAATAACTGTTTTAAATCAAATAAATAGAACCAAGGCCGTAATTGAGATGAACGGACACTTTAAAAACTTTGATCCATTAGATTTTGAAGACTTCAAGGTGAACTAGTTTAGCTCTTGGTCAAATACACAACTATTAATTGTTAATTGTAAAAGTGGTTTCCTATTTTTGTGCCACAATAAAAACAGTACTCGTCATATGAATCTTCACGAATATCAGGGAAAAGAAATTTTAGCAAGTTTTGGTGTTAGAATCCAACGTGGAATTGTAGCCCATAATGCAAAAGAAGCTGTTGATGCGGCGAAACAGCTAACGCAAGAAACAGGCACGGGGTGGCATGTAATAAAGGCACAAGTTCATGCAGGCGGTCGCGGAAAAGGTGGTGGTGTCAAGTTGGCAAAAAACCTTAAAGAAGTTGAAGAACTTGCAGGAAGTATCATAGGAATGAACCTAGTTACTCCTCAGACAAGTGCCGAAGGTAAAAAAGTGCATCAAGTTTTGATTGCTGAAGATGTATATTATCCCGGTGATAGTGAAACGAATGAATTTTATATGTCGGTGTTATTAAATCGTGCAACGGGCAGAAATATGATTATGTATTCTACAGAAGGTGGAATGGATATCGAAGAAGTTGCAGAGAAGACACCACACTTAATATATACAGAAGAAATCGACCCTGCTACCGGACTTTTAGGTTTTCAAGCTAGAAAAATTGCCTTTAACCTAGGACTTTCAGGTACTGCTTTTAAAGAAATGACAAAATTCGTTGCTTCTTTATATAAGGCATATGTAGAAAGTGATTCTAGTATGTTTGAAATAAATCCAGTTTTAAAAACGTCTGATGACAAAATCATGGCGGTTGACGCCAAGGTTTCAATAGATGATAATGCATTGTATCGCAGAAAGCAGTACGCAGAAATGCGAGACTTGCGTGAAGAAAACCCAATTGAAGTTGAAGCACGTGCTGTAGGATTAAATTATGTTGATTTAGATGGAAATGTGGGTTGTATGGTCAACGGAGCTGGTTTGGCAATGGCCACTATGGATTTAATTAAAATGGCCGGGGGCGAACCTGCAAACTTCTTGGATGTTGGTGGAACAGCTGACGCAAAAAGAGTTGAAGAGGCTTTTAGAATTATTTTAAAAGACCCTAACGTTAAGGCCATATTAATTAATATTTTTGGTGGAATTGTACGTTGCGATAGGGTTGCGCAAGGTGTGGTAGATGCGTATAAGAATATGGGTGATTCCATAAAAGTACCGATTATAGTAAGATTGCAAGGTACCAATGCTGAGTTGGCCAAAGAGATTATAGATAATTCTGGTTTAGCCGTGCATTCTGCGGTTCAGTTTCAAGAGGCGGCAGATAAAGTAAAAGCTGTTCTGAGCTAAGACAGAATCAAATTATAGGATTTTAAAAAGGGTGAAGCCAATTAGCTTCACCCTTTTTATTTCTTTAAAATTCTGTTAAAATCATTTTTTATTGTAACAATCACAATCTTAGGGAGTCTCTTATATATATTCATCAATTTTATTAATCACAAAAAACGAAATTATCATGAGAAAAATTAGTCTAGTACTAGTAGCAGCTTTGTTGCTTTCAGTTAGTAATGTTGTAGCGAATGACTACAACCCAGAAAACCCTACAAAAAGAATATCATTTCAAATTCATAAGATGTTAAAGGATAATAACTTTGATATCAATGACGATTTAACAGCCGATGTAAAATTCATCATTAATGACGAGGGCGAAATCGTGGTTTTATCGGTGACCACATCTAATGAAACACTTGAAGGTTTCGTTAAAGGAAGACTTAACTACAAAAAAGTAGACAATGCCCAAGAGGGTAGAGTTTATACGGTTCCTGTCAGAATCGAAGCATAACATACTGTAGTTATTTGAATTAGCTAGAAAATCCCAAGGAAACTTGGGATTTTTTTATACTAAATAGGCGCTGCATGGAGTTATAATGTAGAATTGGCTGTAAATATGAGTACCTACCAAGAAAAATTGAGTATACTTTCAGAGATGATTGCCTTTGCACGCGTGGGTAAAACCATAAAACGATCCGAGTATGATTTTTTGATTGGTGTCTCTAAAAAACTTGGTGTTGATAAAAAAGCCTTTGAAGAATTACTACATCAAAAGGTTGAAAAGAAAATACTCAAAAGTCAAATTGATAGAATAGTTCAGTTTCATCGCTTGTTACTTTTAATGAATATCGATAAACGTCAAACAAAGACTGAAATTACAAGATTGCACAATATTGGTCTAAAAATGGGCCTACCGCCATCAGCTATCGATCAGGTGCTAGAAGTAATGCACAAGTACCCAGACAACATAGTTCCTTCTAAAGTTCTAATCGACATATTCAAAGCACATTACAATTAAAAAAGTGACATATTGTCATTATTAATCACGTTAATAGCGTCATAATGGCACTATAATGATGTTGGTACATAATTTGTCCTTTGCTGTGTGAAAGTTTAACTAAAAATAAAATCACATGAGTATAGTAAAGAGAAACAATATGTTATTTCCGGCATTAATGAACGATATTTTTAAACCAGATTGGTTTGGAGGAATGGAAAATTTAAATTCTAATGTTCCTGCTGTGAATATTTTAGAAAATGAAACTGGTTTTGAACTAGAACTTGCCATTCCTGGTTTTAAGAAGGACGATTTTAATGTAGAGATCGATGATAATGTACTTACCATATCATCAGAATTGAAATCTAAAAAAGAAAATAACGAGGACAATTATACGAGAAGAGAATTCTCATACACCTCTTTTAAAAGAGCATTTACTTTACCTGAAACTATTGATGAGGCTAAGATAAATGCAAATTACGAGAATGGTATTTTACGATTATCATTGCCTAAAAAAGAGGAAGCTTTACCAAAACCAAAACGTTTAATAGAAATAGCATAAAGAGGTTACAAAGCTATTTGGCTTTGTGATGGTTTGTTTAGTTGGTTAGTTGAAAAAGTACTGTTCGTTAGAACAGTACTTTTTTGTTTAAGTGTAGTTTTTAATGATATATTAGAGTTTTAATATTTACAAACATGAGTAATCTTAGATTTTCTTTTTCAATATTCTTTGTATGTATGTTTTTAGTGACTACAGCACAAAATAGACCAGCAGAAGTTTTTCTTAAGAATGGAACTGTTCTTAAAGGGCTAGGTAAGCTTACTGCAAGCAATCAGGTTAGATTTAGAACATCTAGAAAATCTGAAAAACAGCTTTTTTCTTTTGCAGATGTCGATACCTTAAAGGTGTTTTATGACAACGAACCAACAATTTATGTCAGTGTAAAGGTTAAAGATAGAAAAGAAACTATGGTATTAGAAGTTTCTCAGGCAGGAAAAAATGTAGTTCTTTATACTTTGGAATCTCAAGGATATATGGTGAGTCCGATGGGAGCTGGGGGAATGCCAATGGGAGGTAGTTTTTATAGTATTTCAAATTCTTATGTTCGTAAAACGGATGAAGAGGAAGCAGCTCATTTAGGCTCTAATCAACTATTTACAAAGAATTTTAAAAAAGCTGCTGCAAATTATTTTAATGATTGTCCACAGCTCGTTCAAAAAATAACTTCCAAAGAGTTAAAGAAGAGAGATTTAGGAGAAATTATTAAGTTTTATAATGAATCTTGTGATTAATTTTATTCTTTTTCTTGAAGCATTTTTATTTCATCCCGTAGCTTGGCAGCTTCCATAAAATTCAATTCTTTAGCCGCTTTTTCCATAGCTTTTCGCTTATCGCGAATCATTTTTTCTTTTTGATCTGGGGTAAGATATTCTAAATCAGGTTCAGCAGCTCGGAGTTCTTCTTTTTGAAAATGATAAGTTGAGACTGAATTTTTTGCCAAGGCACTATCCAAACTTTTATTTAATGCTTTAGGTACTAGATTGTGTTTTGTATTGTAAGCGATCTGTTTTTCACGACGGTAATTGGTTTCATCTATTGTTTTTTGCATACTGTCCGTTATTTTATCAGCATACATTATGGCCAGTCCATTCAGGTTACGTGCAGCCCGACCAACGGTTTGTGTTAGCGAACGATTACTTCTTAAAAAACCTTCTTTATCCGCATCTAAAATCGCTACCAAAGAAACTTCGGGCAAATCCAAGCCTTCTCTTAAAAGGTTGACTCCAATAAGGACATCAAAAATACCTTTTCTTAAATCCTGCATAATTTCTACACGTTCCAAGGTGTCAACATCACTATGAATGTAACGGCAACGGACATCTATTCTAGAAAGGTATTTGGTCAATTCTTCAGCCATACGTTTCGTTAAGGTAGTAACCAATGTACGTTCATCCAATTCTACACGTTTTTGAATTTCTTC
>CALBVX010000076.1 GCA_937969515.1 uncultured Croceitalea sp.
TTAAACGGTCAACAGATAGATGGGTCGACCGATGATGTTTTGCCGCTAGGTAACGTAGCTGAAAAGTTTCGTGTCTTTGGATGGGATGTTGTGGAAGTTGAAAATGGAAACGACCTTGAACAGATAATAGCAGGTCTAAACGAAGCCAAAAGCCGAACTGGAAAAGGAAAGCCAGTTTGTATTGTCATGACCACCATTATGGGCAATGGTGTAGATTTTATGATGCATACCCATGCATGGCATGGAAAAGCCCCTAATGATGAACAGTTAGCAACTGCATTGGCACAAAATCCTGAAACCTTAGGGGACTATTAATTTTTTAAGCAACAAGATGACAAAATATACAGATCAAGGAAAAAAAGATACGAGAAGTGGTTATGGTGATGGAATGACCGAATTAGGCAGAACCAACCCTAATGTTGTTGCATTATGTGCAGATTTAGTAGGCTCTTTAAAGATTCAAACCTTTATTGATGAAAATCCGGAGCGCTTTTTTCAAGTTGGAATTGCGGAAGCTAATATGATGGGCATTGCCGCTGGTCTTACCATAGGTGCCAAAATACCTTTCACTGGTACTTTTGCCAACTTTTCAACCGGTCGTGTTTATGACCAAATTCGACAATCTATAGCATACTCAGATAAAAACGTAAAAATCTGTGCCTCTCATGCAGGCATAACTTTAGGTGAAGATGGGGCTACGCATCAGATTCTAGAGGATATTGGCTTGATGAAGATGTTACCTGGTATGACGGTTATAAATCCATGTGACTTCAATCAAACCAAGGCTGCTACTTTAGCCATTGCCGAACATCATGGCCCTGTTTACCTGCGCTTTGGGAGACCGAAGGTGGCCAACTTTACGCCCGTGGACCAAAAATTTGAAATTGGGAAGGCATTACATCTTACCGAAGGAACAGATGTTACCATTATCGCCACCGGTCATCTGGTATGGGAATCTTTAATTGCGGCGGAAGCTTTAGAGAATCAAGGTATATCTGCTGAGGTTATAAACATACATACCATAAAGCCATTGGATGAGGAAGCAATCATTAAGTCTGTGAAAAAGACGGGCTGTGTGGTGTCTGCCGAAGAGCATAATTATCTTGGCGGACTGGGAGAAAGTGTTGCAAGAACCCTTGCCTCACACCACCCTACCCCACAAGAGTTTATCGCCACCCAAGATACTTTTGGCGAAAGTGGAACCCCAGAACAATTAATGGAAAAATATGGCCTAAACAATAAAGCCATTGAGGCCGCCGTTTTAAAAGTGATGAAAAGAAAATAGTTTACCCTCTTAGTAATCCTAAAATTTTTTGATTATTGAAAAAATCAAGAACAATAGATGAAACACTGGGCAAATTAAATCTCGATTATCGAGTTTGGTATCGTCTTTGATACCTCTTTTCGCATAATTAAAAAACGGAACAAAATGAAAAAAACACTTATGATTGTGGCAGTTGCTCTTTTTAGTGCAAGTGCCTTCGCACAAAGCGGTTCAGGATTTGGTATTAAAGCTGGACTCAATTACAACGGTAACGGTGATTATTTTAAGTCAGCTGAGCAGGCTTTTGAAAACCCTGATCGAAACGCCGGATACCATGTCGGTTTTTACGGTAAACTTGGTAACCGAATCTACTTAAGACCAGAACTGGTCTATACAAGCACCAAATCTGGTTATGATGAGGGTGATTTAAAAATTCAGAAACTAGATGTACCTGTATTATTAGGTGCTAAGGTAATCGGCCCTCTTCATGTTTTTGCAGGACCTTCTTTTCAGTATATACTAAACACAAAATTCGACGGTATTACTATTGATGATATTGAGAATGATTTTTCAGTAGGCCTTAATATCGGTGCCGGGGTAAACCTTGGTAAGTTTGGAATTGATTTACGTTACGAACGTGGTTTTAGTGAAAACGAAATTAATTTTATCAATACTAATATCACTGAATTAGGAGCTGATAGAGTAGATACGCGACCAGATCAACTTATTCTAAGTTTCTCTTTGAAAATATAATACAAGTAATGTTGTATGAATAAAAAAGCCTCGATTATTTATCGAGGCTTTTTTATTAATTACTGTCTTTGTCCAAATAATCTGGAATGTTATCTCCATCACTATCAGGAAAGGTAATAGTTCCGTCGCCATTAATCACGATTTCATCTCTGGTTCTTATTCCATCATCGTCATCATCAGTATCTAAAAAGTTAACTGATAATGGGAAACCAGCTGCCCGTTCGTCATCTTCATCAGTATTGTCATCGTACAAGAAACCATTTCTATTTAAATCTTCTTGAATTGACGGAATACCATCACCATCGTGATCACTTTCATTTATAGTAAACAAATCTATCTCAAAAATTAGTGGTGCATATTGAGGAATACCTCCGGTTGAAGTGCTAAATCCTCCTAATCCAGAAGGAAAAATCATCATTCCAATACCATAGTCTTCAACAATAAATGTTCCATCAGGATTTTCAATTACGTTACCTCCGCCAGTAAAATTAACCATGGCTTCAGAAAAACCCCTAAAGCCTTGTAGTGGAGCTTGTATCCTTGCCAAATCAAACCATATTGGGCTATTGGTCGACCCGTCAAAAGAAAAACCATTTAAGAGCTTACCCTCATACCTTACAAAAACAGAATCCGCTACGGACGGACTAACTCTGTTTTCATCGGTTCTTACATTCAAATAATAATATTGGTGCGGAACGTCTTCTTCGTCGCTATTTAGAGAAAACTCAGAAGAAGATACATTAATTATTGCAGAATCTACTTGTTGGATTAATGGGGTTTTGTTACTGTTATCTCCGGCTATCGTATCCAACTTAATTTTAAAATCAAAACCTGCCGGAGGGTTTTGAAACTCTTCATAGTTATAAAAATGAGTTTTAAGAAATGATATAATTTCCGCTCTATTCTCAGGCTCTACTTCGCTTAATAATCGAGGTGGCACAATTTGCGCGTTATTCTCATCATCATTTCCGCAAGACACAAACAAAAGTGCAATGCCTAGAACACTTAAAATTCTTTTCATTTTCATTTTTTTATTGAAGGCGCAAGATACAATTTTCAGCTATTTTTGTTCTTTACCTTAACAAAGATTAGCATTATCTATGCGTATTGATAAGTATTTATGGAGTGTGCGCTATTTCAAAACTAGAAACATAGCCACCACGGCCTGTAAAAAAGGCCATGTTAGGGTCAACGATCAAGTTATAAAACCCTCAAAAGAGGTTTACCCCACTGATAAAATAATTGTGCGCAAAAATCAAATCGATTACCGTTTAGAGGTATTGGACATACCTGAAAGTAGGGTTGGGGCCAAGTTGGTAGATATGTATAGAAAAGACACCACACCCAAAGAGGCATTTGAGCACAATGAATTATTAAAATTTTCTAAGGATTACTATAGAAAAAAGGGTGCTGGTCGCCCAACAAAAAAAGATAGGAGAAACATCGATGACTATTTAGACGAATCGGAATAAGTCTATTCTTTATCTTTGGAAAGAAACATGGTGCTATGATAGATAAAATTCTTACACACAAACAGATTCAACATAAAATAAAACGAATTGCCTACCAAATATATGAGGCAAATGTAGATGAAACGGAACTGATTATTGCTGGTATCGATGGTGGTGGTCTCAGTTTTGCAAAGAAGATAAAATCAGTACTTGAAAAGATTACGCAAGCAGATATCGTGCTCTGTAAAGTTTCCATGAATAAGAAAAATCCTTTAGAGAGCGGGGTTACTACTTCGCTGAATGAAAGCGAATATCAAAACAAATCTATAGTGCTTATAGATGATGTTTTAAACTCAGGAACAACCCTGATTTATGGAGTACATCATTTTTTAAAGACTCCTTTGAAACAGTTGAAAACAGCAGTTCTAGTGAATAGAAATCATAAGAAATACCCTGTAAAAGCCGATTATAAGGGTATTTCTTTATCGACATCTTTGAATGAACATATAAAAGTAGAGTTTAAGGCTAAAAATGATTTGGTCTATTTAGCCTAGTACTTCTTTAATTTCTTCTACTATTTCATTTACTTTTTTAGCATCACAGGTAACGATACTATCCGCTTTTTGATAGTGCATACTTCTTTCAAAAAGGTGCTTGCCTACAAATTCAGGTAAATCATCGTTCGAGATACCTGCGACCAATGGTCTTGTTTCCTTTTCTTTACTAATTCTATCAAGTAATGATGGTATTGATAACTTTAAGTAAACGGAAGTTGAGGCATTCTCGGTAATAATTTTCATGTTATTTCCGTAACAGGGTGTACCTCC
>CALBVX010000077.1 GCA_937969515.1 uncultured Croceitalea sp.
AATACGAGAAGAGACTTTAGGAGAACTTTCTGCCAAACAGTTAGACATTGTAGATATGCTTCCTTCAGAAACGGGGGTGTACTATATGCACGACAAGAATGGAGAAATACTTTTTATTGGGAAGTCAAAAAATATAAAAAAGAGAATAAATCAACATTTCACCAATGTTGGTTCACTTGCCAGAAAACTGCAAAAAGAAACCAAGAAAGTCACCTTTGAAAAGACTGGAAGTGAACTTGTTGCCCTACTCAAAGAGCATCATGAGATCAAAAAAAATAGTCCGACTTATAACGACAAAAGAAGACGTAAGGGATTCTCACACGGCATTTATGCATTCGAGAGTGCCTCTGGCCTTCTATCATTAAAACCTGAAAGGGCCAATGGCCAGGCCAAGCGTTTAGGGAGTTTCAATAGCATGCGGGCTACACAAAATTTTTTGGTTAAAGTCATTGATGAATTCGAGTTGACCGAAATACGAGATAATAATAAAGTCATAGAGGCCTTTGAAAAATACAGTATCGACAATAGAGATATTATCGTTTTAGACAGAGGGCGAGAACTTGGCGAACAAAGTGCAATCTTAATTAAGAACGGTTGTTTGAGCGGTATTGCATTTGTAGATTTAAATCATCAACTAAATAATATTCATATCTTAGAATCCATAATTACTCCAATGCAAGGCGATGAATATTCAACTTTCATCATAGAGTCTTATTTGCGCAAGCGGAACCGAATAAAAATTATAGAACTAAACCAATAATCATTGAAAGAACACAAGGTACAATCTGGATGGCGGCATAGGCTCCATGAGGTAATTTATGAAGCTGATACTCCTGCCGGTAAATACTTTGATATTGTATTGTTCTTTTTAATTATTGTGAGCGTTTTACTGGTAATGCTTGAGAGTGTTGACGAGATTGATGCAAAATACCATAGTCTCTTAGCGACTTTTGAATGGATAATTACCATCTTCTTTTCTTTTGAATATATCGCAAGAATTATAAGCATTAAAAAGCCTTTTAAGTACATCTTTAGTTTTTATGGTATAATAGATTTTATCTCGACCATACCGCTATATCTTTCTTATATTTTCGCCGGTTCGCAAGTTTTATTGGCTGTCAGGGCTTTTAGACTATTACGTATATTTCGTATTCTAAAATTAGTTAAGTTTTTAGGGGAGGCTTCCCAACTTAATGCTGCCTTAAAGGCCAGTAGGGCTAAAATTGCTGTTTTTATCTATGTTGTTTTGATTCTTTCTGTAATTATGGGTACGGTCATGTATCTTATTGAGAGTGACGAAGCGGGATTTACTAGCATTCCAAGAAGTATTTATTGGACCATTGTTACTCTGACCACGGTTGGCTATGGTGATATTGCACCGCAAACTAATTTGGGTCAGTTCATTGCCACTATTATTATGATTTTAGGTTATGGCATTATAGCAGTACCCACTGGTATTGTCACTGTTGAGTTTTCAAAACATGGCAAAAAGAACAAAAATAACATGAGTGTCGTGCATACAAATACGCAAGCATGCCCAACGTGCACCGCTGAAGGTCACAGAGATAATGCCAAGCATTGCTATAATTGCGGAGATGAATTATGAGCACCAAATTATTGATAGCTGTTATTGGACCAACAGCAATAGGAAAAACAAAACTCGCTATTGCCCTAGCACAGCATTATAATACGGAGATTTTATCGGCAGATTCCCGACAGTTTTTTAAAGAAATGCAAATCGGAACTGCGGTTCCGTCCTTCGAAGAACTAGAAAGCGTTAAACATCATTTCATTCAGCATAAAAGTATTTTCGAACCATATTCCGTTGGAGATTTTGAGCGGGATGCGCTGGAATGTATAAATCAGCTGTTTCTCACCAAAGACGTAGTTGTTCTTGTAGGGGGCAGCGGACTTTATGTTGATGCCGTAGTCAATGGACTTGATGATTTTCCGGAAGTGCATCATGACATACGTAAAGTACTTAAAACAGACCTCGAGAACAAAGGAATAAAGTATTTACAGAATAAATTGAAGGAGTTAGATCCTGATTACTATCAAAAAGTAGATTTAGAAAATCCTCATCGATTAATTCGTAGTCTTGAAATATGTATCGGTGCAGGAAAACCATACTCCTCATTTTTAAAACAAAAGAAGAGTGAACGCCATTTCAAAACGGCTTATATCGGTATTCTTGCTGAACGAGAGGTAATCTATGATAGAATCAATAGAAGGGTAGATTCAATGATGCAAGAAGGATTGCTAAAGGAAGCCGAATCGTTGCATGCACACAAAAACCTTAACGCCTTACAAACTGTTGGTTATAAAGAACTTTTCGATTTTATGGATGGTAAATATTCTTTGAATAAAGCTGTTGAAGAAATCAAAAAAAACACGAGAAGATTTGCCAAGCGCCAGCTTACATGGTATCGTAAAAATACCAGTATATTTTGGGTAGCCATTGATGCTGAACAAAATGCTATTTTAGATAGTTTTAAAAAACATTTAAAAGCAGTCTTTCATGCGTAAAACCATATTTTTTGTGATGGGTGTCTCGGGAACAGGAAAGACAACGATCGGAAAACTCTTGGCAAAAGAAAACCATATGCCCTTTTTTGATGGGGACGATTACCATCCAAAGGAAAACATAAAAAAAATGGCCTCTGGCAATGCACTAAATGATGATGATAGATTCAATTGGTTGGCCGAACTTAATAAACTCGCCATAGAGAATAAAACACGAGGGGCAGTAATAGCCTGTTCCGCCTTAAAGGAAAAATATAGAAAGCAATTACGCAATGGTATTGAGTCGGAAACGGTCTTTGTATACTTAAACGGAACCTATGCGGAGGTGAAATCAAGACTTGAAAATCGGAAAGGGCATTTTATGCCGCTTGAACTTCTAAAATCTCAATTTGCGACCTTAGAACCTCCAACAAATCAAATTGTTGTAGCCATAAGCAAACGACCAGAGGAAATTATAAAGGATATTTTAAATCAACTACAATGATAGAAACCAACTTGATTTTAGCTGTGCTGACAGGCATTGCCATTCTTTTGTTTTTAATTCTAAGGTTAAAAATCAATGCATTTATAGCTTTGTTGGTGGGTAGTATAGTTGTTGGTCTAATAGCTGGCCTAGATGCTTCTCAGATTATAAAGACGATACAAGAAGGAATGGGGGACACACTTGGTTTTGTTGCGACCGTTGTTGGTTTAGGCGCAATGTTCGGAGCCATTCTAGAAGCTTCTGGTGGTGCAAAAGCTATTGCAAATTTTATGATTTCGAAATTCGGAATTAAAAACGCCCCTGCCGCAATGGTAGTTTCGGGATTTTTAATTGCCATTCCCGTATTTTTTGATGTCGCATTTATCATTTTAGTTCCGATGATTTATGCCTTACAGCGCAAAACAGGAAAGTCTTTATTGCTTTACGCTATTCCGCTTTTAGCAGGTTTGGCAATTACACATGCATTTATACCCCCTACTCCCGGTCCAATAGCAGTAGCCGATATTATAGGCGCTGAACTCGGTTGGGTTATCTTGGTAGGTTTTATAGTAGGCATACCCACGGCTTTGGTTAGTGGTTTAATTTTCGGAAAACGCATTTCAAAAAAAATACATGTTGAAGCTCCAAAAGAAGTTGTTAAAGATGAAAATGTGGCATTACCGAATATTGGATTAACACTGCTCATTATAGCCATACCTATTTTTTTAATTCTTCTTAATACGGTATCTGCCAGTGGTATTCTCGGTACAGCACATAAAAGTGTTTTAAATTTTATAGCACTTGTTGGGCATCCTTTTTCTGCACTTATCATTGCAAATTTTTTGGCTTGGTATTTTTTTGGTATTAGAAGAGGATACACGAAGGAGCAATTATTTAAAATTACGGGAAAGTCGTTAGCACCGGCAGGCACCATTATTCTCTTAACGGGTGCAGGGGGTGTTTTTAAACAGGTATTGACCAATACTGGGGCCGGAGAACTCTTAGCTACTTCATTGAGCAATGTAGGTTTTCCGATTCTGGCATTTGCCTTCGTTAGTGCGGCAATTGTTAGAATAATTCAGGGGTCTTCTACGGTGGCAATGATAACTGCTGCAGGATTAGTGTCCCCTTTATTGATAAACGCAGATTTAAGCTCTATTCAATCAGCATGTATGGTAATTGCCATTGCTTCTGGAGCAAGTATATTCTCTCATGTAAACGATAGTGGTTTTTGGCTTGTTGGCCAATACCTTGGAATCTCTGAAAAACAAACCTTTAAGTCTTGGACGATGATGACTACGATTTTAGCTGTGACGGGAATGGCGGCAGTTTCACTTCTTTATATGATAGTATAAAAAAACCGCCTTTTGGCGGTTTCTTTATTTAAAATTAAAATCCTGTTTTATTCGCCTTCCACTTTCACCACTAAACGGAATCCTTCACCGTGAATATTCAAAATCTCAACAACATCGTCGCGTTTTAGGTATTTACGAAGCTTGGCGATATAAACATCCATACTCCTAGAAGTAAAGTAGTTATCGTCTCTCCATATTTTAGTCAAGGCCAATTCTCTAGGCATCAAATCGTTTTCATGCAAAGCCAAAAGTCGTAATAACTCATTCTCTTTAGGTGAGAGCTTAATAGGCTCTTCTTCTTTGTATTTTAGAAAACGAAGTTTAGAATTCAAATGAAAGTTTCCAATTTTAAATTCGAACTGCTTGCTATCTGCTAGGGTATTAGAGGCTTTTCGCTGAAGTATCGCTTTAAGTTTCATCAATAATACCTCAGAGTCAAATGGTTTATTTAAATAATCATCCGCGCCCGCCTTATATCCTTTAAGAACATCTTCTTTCATTGTTTTGGCGGTCAGAAATACTATAGGCACATTTTCATTCTTTTCTCGAATCTCCTTAGCTAGTGTAAAACCATCTTTATAAGGCATCATAACATCTAAAATACAGACATCATAATTATCTTTCTTGAATTTTTCAAAACCCTCCATTCCGTTTTTTGCAAGAACAACATCAAAATCATTCATCTGCAAATAATCTTTCAAAACGATTCCAAAGTTTGGATCGTCTTCCACCAAAAGTATTTTCTTGTTTTCCGTTTCCATATTTTTTTAAATTAAAGGTAGTTTAATATAAAAAGTGCTTCCTTTTCCTTTTTCACTCTCAACATAAACCTCACCTTGGTGATCATCAATTATTTTCTTCACATATGCCAAGCCTAAACCATGACCCTTTACATTGTGTATATTACCTGTGTGTTCTCTATAGAACTTTTCAAAAACTTTTTTTAACACGACCTTACTCATACCTGAGCCTTGGTCTTGTACTTTTATTATAATGCTATTTTTCGCCTTTTCTGTAAAGACGTCTATTTTTGGTGCCTCTGGAGAATATTTAACCGCATTGTCCAATACATTGACAATTACATTGGTAAAATGCATTTCATTTGCCAAAACATCAGACCTTTCTGCCTTTAAATGCGTTTTCACATAACCACCCCTATCTTCAACAATCAATTCTACATGGGCTATGGCATCATTTATTATGTCGTGGGCATCTACCCTATCTTTACTAATGTCCAATTGATTTTTTTCAAGCTTGGATATTCGTAATACATTTTCCACCTGGGCATGCATTCTTTTATTCTCATCTCTAATCATCCCAAGATACCTCAGTACTTTATCTTTGTCATCAATCGACTTCGGGTTTCTTATCGCCTCAACAGCCAAGTTAATCGTAGCAATAGGCGTTTTAAACTCATGTGTCATATTATTGATGAAATCAGATTTTATTTCAGATATCTGCTTTTGCTGTATCAATTGATAAATGGCACTTGAATAGGCAATTATGATTACCAAAACAAAAATCAATGACAACACGGCCATGGTCATAATGCTACCCATTAAGAATTTCTTTTTATTAGGAAAAGAAATCAATAATGCAAAATCTGTAACGCCTTCACTATCCCTAAAAATAGGTGTGTCGTAAATCGCCGTATTCTTAAATTTGAATTTTTTAGATTTTACCTTAGTGGGAAAACCACTGCTGTAAACTCCATATTCAAAATCAATATCGATACCTCTATTTTCAAGCTCTCTGTTCAATAAAAGTTCGATTTCTTGCTTAGATACCCTATCATGTATTGGTACTTTTTTGGCCCTCTCCCTAAAAACATCATCAAAGGCAGCTTTCTCCATTTGGGTAAGCCCCCCTATTTTTTCCATTTTTTGGATTGGCGTCAAGGCATATCTTTTACCGTCCAAACCAAATTCTTCTTTAAGGACCGTTGTTGTTCTTTTACTCGATAAATTTATTATCGAGGTAGAGTCGCTATCTCCAGAATTGTCAAAGAACATTGAAGAGGTTCCATAATCCTCTTCTAAAATTCCATGAGAATAAAATCTAAGCTCATCAGAATTTAAATCTCGGTCAACAAAAAAAATGCTTTTATACTGCGACGACCGAGGCACCTTGGCGCTATCAACGTAGGTTGCTACTCTATCATTATAATCCCTTCTCTCCCTGCTTTCTACCCTATCCGCAACCTTATCTAAGACATCTTCAACCGCATTCGAAAATTGCTCTTCCTTATCTTCAACAGACTGCTTGATCCAATAGACCTGAACAGAGATGATTCCAATAAGCGAGAGGCTCATTAAGATGACGAGAAGAACAAAACGCTTCTTGTTCATTATGGTAAAATTAGAAATTTAACATTTAGACCATTTCCCGTTTAACCTAACCTTAACAAAAATGTTAAAATTCTGCGGTTATTTGGCTTCCGCCAGTAGTTGGTCGTGAATTTGTTTTATACTTTCAGAAGTCTTTTTTAAATCAATATTTTCAACAAGATAATCGGCCATTCCGCTTTTTTCTTCATCGGTCAATTGATTGTGTATTCTATCTAAAACGGCACTTTCATCTACTTCATCCCTATCCATGACCCTTGCTATTCGAACAGACACGGGGGCGGTAACCAATATTATTTTATCATAATTATCTTGGGCCTTATTCTCAAAAATGAGCGCCGTTTCTTGTATTACGTAAGGGGCGTCTTGTTCTGCACACCAATCTTTAAAATTCTTTTTTACCTTAGGATGAACAATTGCATTAAGTTGAGATAGTAGATTGTCATCTTTGAAAACCTTACTTGAAATATAATCACGATTCAATACTTTTCCCTTGTAAGCTTTTTTCCCTAACAGCTTTATTAAGGAATCCCTGATGGGTTTCGAAGTATTCATTAGGTTTTTAGCCTCTTTATCAGAATCATATACCGGAACTCCCAATTCCTTAAAAAGTTTGGCTATCGTACTTTTTCCACTTCCAATACCTCCTGTCAAACCTACAATCATAGTTTTTCTAAAACAAATTCAACTTTGCCGGTCAATAATTGTACCGAATAGATGTTCGCAGGTGTTCGCTTAAGCTGAACGTTTAGGTATTTTGATTCTTTACTTAATAAAGAATTGTAATCGACGACTACCTCAAAGTCAGAAAGTTTCATAGTTTTTAAACTTTCTAAACTTGCCTTGCATACCAGTTCTATTTTATTTGGAAAGGTTTTAATTCGATAGCCCTCTGGGATATTAACCGAACTTAAAGGAATCTCGAAGGCTCTTTCTGAAAATTCTACAATCTTACCTGAAACCTCAACGACTTCTTGAAGCAATATGGTATTATCGGTAGTCTCAGGCTTTATCAACAGCAGTTTCTCCGAAAAATCATTTGACAATCCTGTTAAAACCAATGGGGCGGTAAAAACCTCGTTTATTTTAGCAATTTCGTTAGCAGGGCCTTTAATGGAAACCGTTTCAGGTTCTAAAATTAATCCTCCATCTAAAATATGGTTTGAAGCTACCTCAATAGTGATGTTCGGGTTAATGGCCACTTCTTTTGTCGCTACCTTATACAGATCAATGAAAAAAGTATCTTTTTCAAGTTCTAGTAAAGATACGGTGTTCGAAAGCTGACGTTCAAACTGTACTTTTAATTCCGTGTCCGTTAAAAAGTAATCATTTTCTTCATTGTTCACTTCTTGCAGGTTAACTCTAATTTTTCCCTTGGTAATACCATATCCCAAAAACTGAAATCCGCTCGCCCTAATTTTAGCGACCACATAATCAGTTTCCTTTGTATTTAATAAAAGGGAGTCTGGAAATTTTGTATACACCAATTCGAAATTTGCACGGGACTCGTACGACTCGGATAACTTGCTAATACTCCAAGCTAAAGTAGAACATGCCAAAAACAAAAGGAATATTTTCACCTTTCTCTGATTAAGACCTCCTAGGATTTTTTTTAGCACAACTTTATTGTTTCTTAAAGAATAGCTTTGGAAATAATTCCTCCGCCGGTTTAGTGATAAAGTTAAGCAAGAAGGTCGACTTTAAAAAACCCCAACCATAACCAAAAAACTGGATTAGAGTTGCAAAAATTGAAAGTAATGCAATTGCTAAATTGCGATTCTTTACAAGAGAATCTATAAAAATTAAAGCGAAATAGATACTATAACACCATAAAGGCCATGAAAACGCCATGGCGTAAAGTATAATTGAAAACAACAATCCTAGAATAAAAAAAGTTGGAAACCAATAGGTCAACTTAGCAGTGCCTGGATGCCATTTATTTAGAATCGGTCGAACCATTCCGAACTTATGAACTTGTTTATAAAACTTGCTCCAATCTATTCTGCGCTTATGATACACGAATGCCTCAGGAAACAAACGTGATGTATAGCCCGCTTTCCAAATTCTAAATGTTAAGTCTGGGTCTTCACCTGGATGAATATTACCGAAACCTTGTGTCGCCTCAAAAGCTTCTTTAGAAATACCCATGTTAAAACTACGCGGTTGAAACTTATCCAGAGCTTTTTTGTTACCGCGAATACCACCAGTAGTAAACAATGAGGTCATTACGTAATTTATTGCCTTCTGAACTAATGAAAATGACTCATGCGCGGCATCTGGCCCACCGTAGCAATGCACAAATTCATCTTCGAGCTCCTTCATTGCTTCTCTTAAATACTGTGGAGGAATAATACAATCTGAATCTAAAACAATAAAATAATTGCCTTTTGCATGTCGCATACCGTGGTTTCTAGAATCTCCAGGACCGGTATTATTCTTTTCATAATATGAAATCTGAAGCTGCTCTTTAAAGGACTCTATAACATTGGCAGAACTTAATGTAGAACCATCTTCAATTATGACAACTTCGAAAGAGCGGTCAAAATCTTGCTTTGAAAGGCTCTCCAGTAATTCTTGAACCTCCTCAGGTCTATTGTAAACAGGAATGATGAATGAAAAACTTAAATCAAGCATACGTATATAAATACGAAAGCCATCCTATTCTGGATGGCTTTCAAAAAAATTAAATCGTATTATTCAGTGAACTCGTCAATAACCTCTTGACTAACGCCAGTGTTAGAAAAACCTCCATCATGAAACAAGTTCTGCATGGTCACCTTTTTGGTTAAATCAGAGAACAAGGAAACAGTATAATCTGCACAATCACCTGCAGTGGCATTACCTAGAGGAGACATTTTTTCGGCATAACTGATAAAGCCATCAAAGCCTTTAACACCTTGCCCAGCAGTTGTTGGTGTTGGCGATTGAGAAATTGTATTAACGCGCACCTTTTTCTCTTTACCAAAAAAGTATCCAAAGCTACGTGCCACAGACTCTAAATAAGCCTTGTTGTCAGCCATATCGTTATAGTCAGGAAAAGTGCGTTGCGCCGCCATATAGGTCAAGGCCACTATGCTACCCCATTCATTCATAGCATTTGCTTTGTAGAGTGATTGCATCACTTTATGAAAGGAAAGTGCAGAAACATCCCAACCCTTGGTTGTAAAATCATATTTTTCATCTGTATATGCACGTCCTTTTCTAACGTTGACAGACATACCAATAGAATGTAAAACGAAATCCAGCTTACCTCCTAAAATTTCCACCGATTTAGAAACCAAATTTTCTAAATCTTCTTCATTGGTAGCATCAGCCGGAATAATTTCTGAGCCCGTTTTTTCCGCTAAAGCCTTTATTTGACCCATTCGCATAGCGATTGGCGCATTGGTCAAAACAAAAGTACCACCTTCTTCATGAACTCGTTCAGCGGTTTTCCATGCAATAGAATTTTCATCTAATGCTCCAAAAATGATTCCTCTTTTTCCTTTTAACA
Source organism: uncultured Croceitalea sp. (assembly GCA_937969515.1). Taxonomy (GTDB): domain Bacteria; phylum Bacteroidota; class Bacteroidia; order Flavobacteriales; family Flavobacteriaceae; genus Croceitalea; species Croceitalea marina. The sequence goes on from CALBVX010000077.1 coordinate 10,180, forward strand.
AATTATACCCCATGTATTTTTATTGTTGGTTTAGGCGGCAAAGATAACAATTTGGGTATTGATTTAGTAGCTGTGAGAAACCAAATAATGGTTAGACTAACTATTAGACTCCAACAACTCCCTTGCATGGGCTATAGCAGAACTAGAAAGAGATTTTCCTCCTAGCATTTCTGCCAGCTCACTTACCCGCTCTTCTTGGCTTAACCGTTTCATATGCGTTGTTGTGCTAGCGTCACCTTCTTCTTTAAAAACTTTAAATTGATACACTCCTTTAGACGCCACTTGAGGAAGATGAGTAATAGAGAATACCTGCATGTTTGAACTCATTTCTTGCATGATTTCGCCCATTTTATTTGAAATTTCTCCAGAAACCCCAGTATCAATTTCATCGAACATCAAAGTGGGTAAATGTTCATATTCTGCCAAAATTGATTTTATGGTCAACATTATTCGAGAAAGCTCACCTCCGGAAGCTACCTTCTTTAATTCACCATAGGTACTGCCCTTATTTGCGGAAAAAAGAAAGGTAAGCTCATCTTTACCGTTTGATTTGAAATTTTCAGCTGGTGTAATAGCAATTTTAAAGGTTGCCGAGGCCATACCCAAAGCCGCAAGCTTTTCTTGAAGCAATGATTTCAACTTCGGAATAATAGCATTACGCCTTTCACCAATTTCTTTGGCAATTGCATTTAAAGTGGTTTCACTTTCCGAAACAGCATTTTGCTTTTCTCTAATTCTAGACTCGATATTAACAGATGCATCAACTTTAAGTTCTAAATCTTCTCTTATTATCAGTAACTCTTCGACAGATGCAACCTGATGTTTTTTAAACAAGTTATGTAATAACTGTAACTGGTTATTCACTTCTTCTAAGCGCATTGGGTTAGCTTCTACCGTCTCTTGCTGTAGTTCTAACTCACTGGCAATATCTGCAACTTCAATGGCAATTGATTGCACCCTTTCGTTTATCTGCTCGAACTGTTTTCCAAATCCTGTTAATTTTTGGGTTGCTTGCTGCAATTGGGCAACACTGTTTAGTATGCCTACCTGTTCTGCATTCAAAAGTTGATACGCGCTGGATAATTGCTCGAGTATCGTTTCGACATTATTGAGCTGTTCATACTCCGTTTCCAAGGTCTCTTGTATTCCGGGTTGCAAAGGAGCACTTTCCAATTCTTTAAATAAGAAACTGTTGTAATCTAGTTCTTTGTCCGCATTGGTTTGAAAATCAAGCAATTCATGCAATTCCCTTAAGATGCTTTGATGGACTTTTAGTTTTGAAGAATAGTTTTCTAAGTCTTGGGCATTCTCCGCTAGGGCATCGATAACTTTCATCTGAAAGTCATTTTCAGTCAAGCGCAAGGTTTGATGCTGAGAATGAACATCTACCAGGCGTTCTCCTAAACCAGAAAGGATATCTAAGGTAACGGGAGTATCGTTAATAAAAGCACGAGACTTGCCACTGGGCAATATCTCACGTCTTAAAATTGACTGATTTTCATAATCTAAATCATGAGTCTCAAAAAATGAACCCAGATTATAGCGCGCGATTTCAAAAGAAGCCTCGATGATACATTTTTCTTCTTTCTTTTTTAAAGAAGATAAGTCCGCCCTTTTTCCTAAAACCAATGAAAGTCCTCCTAAAAGGATAGATTTTCCAGCCCCTGTTTCACCGGTAATGGTAGTAAACCCTTTAGTAAACGAAACGTTTAAATCGTCTATTAAAGCGTAGTTTTTGATAGAAAGGTGCGTAAGCAATGTGTCTTAATTTAGAACGCAAAGATATATGTTCTAGGCAAAAAAATACTAGTAGCTTATCTGACTCCAAGTATTGGAATAAAATGGCGCTACATTATTCAGGGTTTCTTTAAGTTTCACAATATCGACCTTAGGACCATCAGAGAAAATATTTTGAATTTCTTCAGATTTAGCGTCAAAAAAGGTTTGAATCAAGAATGCATTAGGTCTTCTTTTGATAAGCGTTTCAAATAAACGCAAACTACCTGAAATCACCTGCTTACCGGTACTATTATTGTCTCCTAAAATATCCATACCCTTTCGATGGTAATTGTACATGGCAATGCGATATTCCCTAAAGGTATTAGAAAGTAAATTATCCACTAAATCAAAGCGGGTTCTATTATCTTGTGCGGATTGCGACCAACCTGCAAAATTACTGCCTTGAGCTTGGGTCACAATATTCTGTGCTTGTCTATAATAATCGTCGCCACCTTGTAAAGAAAATGTATCAGCGTCTAAACCTAACATAATATAGACATAATACGAAATCACCCCCACCAAATTAGAATCAAAGCTATTGGTGTTAAATATTAGGGGTTGAAATTCTTGATACCTAAAGTTGAATGAATTGTCTTTATAATTGAAAATGGGTGTCTCATATGAAGTATTATAGACCGGTCTAGAGGATTGTAATTGTATCGTAGCATCAAAACGGTCACCTTCTCCTTTGGTAATGGTAATGAACATTCTGGAGTTCAACTTTTCGTTTTCTTTAAAAGTACGATTGGTCCATTTTGTTTTGTTTACAAAATCGTTCAAAGAACGTTCGAGGGTTTTAAACACTTCCGGGCGTGTTTGTAAGACTTGGTCACCGTTTACGGTAATTTCACAGTTCAACTCTTGACCAATGACTATGGACGAAAAAAGCAAACAGTTCAAAAAGAAAAAATACCTACCCATGAATTCTTGTAATGATTTCTGACCAGATGTCTGTGGCAACTTCAGACTTTGTCTTTAATTCAAACGCTTTTACCTTAGAATTCTTATCAATGAAGGTTATTTTATTCGTGGTTCCGCCAAAACCTGCTCCTTTGTCTTGTAAAGAATTCAAAACAATGGCATCTAAATTTTTACGTTGTAACTTATTTTTAGCGTTTGCCTCTTCATTTTCGGTCTCCAAGGCAAAACCGACCAAGTATTGATTTTTCTTTTGCTCGCCCATTGATAACAAAATGTCTTTTGTTCGCACTAAGTCTATCTGCAATCCTTCTCCTTGTTTCTTAATTTTTTGTTCTGAGATTGATTTAGGGCGATAATCGGCAACGGCAGCTGCACTTATCGCAACTTCTACTTCTGAATAATATTTATGAACTGCAGTATACATTTCTTCAGCAGTTGTAACCCTAATCAATTCAATTCCATCGTGCGCTACTGATAAACTTGTTGGACCGGAAATCAAAAAGACCTGAGCACCCAAATCAGCTGCTCTTTTAGCCAATTCGAAGCCCATGGTGCCAGAAGAACGATTTCCTAAAAAACGAACAGGGTCGATGGCCTCATGTGTAGGCCCAGCGGTAATCAAAACTTTCTTGTTAGATAGCGGTAATCCTTCAGCTAGATGCTTTTGCAAAAAAGCAATAATATTTTCCGGTTCGGCCATACGGCCTTCGCCTACCAGTCCACTTGCCAATTCTCCAGATTCAGCCGGAATCATCACATTTTCAAAGCTTTGCAGCTTGTCTAAAGAAGTTTTGGTCGAAGGATGCTTGTACATGTCCAAATCCATCGCCGGAGCATAATAAACAGGACATTTGGCAGAAAGGTAGGTAGCAAGCAATAGATTATCACAGGTACCATTTGCCATTTTAGAAAGGGTGTTCGCAGTTGCCGGGGCAATTAAAAAAACATCTGCCCAGAGACCTAAGTCTACATGATTGTTCCATGATAGACTTCCGTCGGTTTCGTTTACAAAATCAGATAAAACCGGATTCTTAGAGAGGGTAGAAAGTGTTAGCGGAGAAACAAAAGAGCTGGCGCTTTGGGTCATTACAATTTTGACCGTAGCGCCAGCTTTTATAAGTAATCTAACAAGAAAGGTTGTTTTATAAGCAGCAATCCCTCCGGTAATACCTAAAAGGACATTTTTACCACTTAACATAACTAAGCGTCTTTCTCAGTGTTTCTATAATAAATTTTGTCTTCTAACCATTCGTGAACGGCAAGTGCATGTGGTTTAGGAAGTTTCTCATAGAACTTAGAGACTTCAATCTGCTCTTTGTTTTCAAAAACTTCTTCTAAACTGTCACTGTAAGTAGCAAACTCCTCTAATTTTTCTAAAAGTTCTTTCTTGATTTCAGAGTTGATTTGAATCGCCCTTTTAGAAGCTATAGAAATAGCTTCATATATGTTGTCGGTTTTCTCGTCGAACTCGTTTTTATTATGAGTTACAGTAGTAACCGGAGCTTTGGTGTTTTTTAAATCGTTCATTTTATTTTCTATTATAAATCTTATTTGGCGTTCTCTTGAAAGCCTTCTAATTCTTTTGTTATCTTTTCGTAGAGGTTTGTAGCCTCTTTGTCATACTTTGTTTCAGGATAGGATTTCTTTAAGGCATTGTAGGCTTCCATTGCTTCTTTCAAACGTTCTTGCATACGCTGCGGTGTACTATTGAATGCCAAGTTAGCTGAGGCCTTTACCCTATAGTAAAAAGCATCTTCACGATACTCAGAACCTGGGTTATCAGCAATAAAATTATCCAAGGCAGCGATTGCCGAAACCAAGATGGGGTAATTAAACTCCCCCAACTTATCAAACTGTTTTGCAATCTCTATCTCCTTCTTTTCTTTTTTCGTGGTCAATTCCTGCGCCATGGTGTTAGCATCTGCAAAAAACTCAGATTCAGGATAGGTGTTTATAAACGTTTGCAGTTTACTAAGGGCTTTATCAGTGTCCGTTTGATCCAAACTATACTTAGGTGACAACTCATAATAACTTTTAGCTCCTAAATAAGACGCTTCTTGAATTTTATCGCTCTTTGGATAGGATTTGATGAACCTCTCAAATTGGTAACCGGACAAGTAGTAATCACCTGTTTTGAAATACGTGTTGGCAAAGAAGAACATTACACGTTCCCCTTGGGGTTTACCTACGTATTTAGGTGCAATTTGTTCAAACAGTCTTTTAGCGCGTTTGTAATCCCCTTCATTATAGAACTTTTCGGCCATATCATATTTAGCCTTAATATCCGTGTTTTTGAGTACCTTTTGGTACTCATTACATGAAACTAAAAAGATAGCAGAAAAAAGTAAAGGTAAAATAGACCTCATTGTCAAAAATATTTGGCAAAATTAGTGATTATCAACGGATATAAAAAAAATAGTTGCACGCACAAACATATGCCCTCAGAAAGGCAATACCAATAGTTTTAGCGAAGATTTAACTATGCGAAACCTCAACGGTTTCCAAAGTATCTAAAAAGTGCTTGATTTTCACCTTTAATTCTGGGCTTGCATCCATCAATGGTAATCTCACATGAGCATCGCATATCCCCAAATGTTCAAATATGGTTTTAATTCCAGCAGGATTACCTTCTTCAAAAATTAGATGCATCCCATTGAGAAGGGCATGATGGATTTCATAAGCTGCATCCGAATTGCCTTGCAAACCATACCGAATCAATCTTGAAAAAGAATTGGGAAGTCCTTGCCCTAATACTGATATCACCCCTGCCCCACCTGCCAAAACAGTTGGCAAAGCGGTAAAATCATCGCCGGAAATCACCATAAAATCAGTTAGTTTTTGCTCTAAAATGGCATCTATTTGTACCATATCACCACAAGCCTCTTTTATGGCTATAACATTATTACAGTCCCGTGCTATTCTTAGGGTCGTTTCGGGCAACATATTACTACCGGTTCTAGAAGGTACATTATAAAGAATTATAGGGATGGGAGATGCCTTGGAAATCGCCTTAAAATGTTGATATATACCTTCTTGGGTAGGTTTATTGTAGTAGGGTGAAACAGAAAGTATCGCCATGAATTCTTCCAAATCGGATTCGGCCAATTCTTCAATAATTGCCCTAGTATTATTTCCACCTATACCAACAACCAAGGGCAACCTACCTGCGTTAGCGTTTATAACAGTCTTCTTAACGAGTTCTTTTTCTGTTTTAGACAAGGTCGCAGATTCTGCCGTGGTTCCCAAAACCACCAAATAATCTATACCTCCAGCGATGCAATGCTCAACAATACGTTCTAGAGCCCTAGTGTCTATTGAAAAATCTTTTTTAAAAGGAGTAACCAATGCCACACCTGTACCCATCAATGCTTCCATTACTATAATTCGTTAAGAACCTTTAAATATTTTTTCAACTCTGCCCTAAACACATCAAAGTTGCTTACAGCGGTATCGAAAATTAAATCATTCAATTTCGTATCCACCGAAGGAAAACCAACTTTTATTCTAGCGTTTGTACGCGCCGTCAATAAGTTTAGTACAAGCTTATCATCTGTATAATAGTTAATAAGCACATCATATTCCCTATCAACAAACTCTGAAACAAACCCGTTTTCAATTGTACCGTTCCATCCTAAATCTTTATCAGTGCAAAACTGAATTCCGAATGGCGAATGCGCGGCTTCATCTTTTTTATAGCCAATAATTTTTACCCCGTTTGGCTGTAATGAAAAATCACTTATCAACTTGTTGAATGCCTCAGGGTCAGGAAATTTATCCATATCAACGATGCATCCTATTGAGGTAACACCAGCTTTTCGACTACTTAACGGTTTAGGTTTTTTTAATTCGTCTTCTAAATATTTAAGTCCGGATTTGACTTTAAATTTATCTTGAATTGCCCTGAATATCATTTGAACTTGCGCATTTACACAAAGGTAATTAATATCCTAGCAATCTATCAGCAAAGATAATTAACAATAATTGTTTAAAAATAAACAATATGTTTTATTTATAACATTTACCCATTCATCACTTACTCCCTTTCATACAAGTTTAACTTACAACTACACATTTTTGATATGATTCTGTACGATTATCATTAACTTAAAATTCTTAATTAACAAAGCATTTGAATATGGCAGAAGTACCTATTTTTTGGGATCCCAAAGGCATTGAACTCAACCAACTGGGCAAGAAGAGTAAATCTGGGGATCCCGCGGACGGAGATACCCCTTATGTTAGAATGCCCATTCGCATGTTGGGCATTGACACCCCAGAAACAAGTTATTTAGGGGGTGAGTCTACCGCAAATGCAAAATTGGGTGAGCTAAAAACCTTTTTGGAAAGCGGCAATTTTGATTCTTGGATAGATTCTGGGTTGAAGGCCCTATTGCTGCCAAAACTTACTAATGCTGGTACTTTACAGATTACACAAGGTCTTGCAGCCAAAGAGTTTTTTAGACAGCTCATGAACCAAAGATTACAAAAGCCAAACGGAACCAACCGTAGTCTTTTTGTACGATCCGCAGATGAGCATTTTGATCGTTATGGCAGGCTTCTAGCTTACGTTGCCCCCAGTTATACCAAAACTGAGCTTTCATCGGTTACCGCGGATGAACGAAAAACATTCAATCTTTTATTGTTAGAGTCTGGCTGGGCCTCTTCCATACTAATTTACCCGAATCTGCCAAAGAATTCTGATCTACTTCTGGCGAGGTTAGGAACAAAAAATGCCTTTGAAAATAACCTAGGGGCTTGGGCCGATTCTAAAATGCTTACAGCATATGAATACAGAATGTGCATGAAACTGCATCAACAGTGTAAAAAGGCTAAAGCATCAGAAGGCTTTTTTATTAATGAAAGTAGCTGGGTGCAACGTTATTGTGTTGACATGACCAGCCTAAAAATCTATAATCCGCAACGCTACTATAAAGTAAAACCTTATAATCGTTTGTTTATCTGGGGAGATGATGTTAGAAAAGCTGTTGGAGAATTAAATCTGCAGGCCGGAGAGTAAATTTTAGCTACCGAGAAGATTAAATCATTTCGATAAAAGTGCTTCTATAATTTCCTTAATTTCATCTTGAATAGATAGCCTAGGAAATGGTTTGCCAGCCTGCCTATACCAGTAATCGGCATTAAACTTATCTCCTTCTGCGCGGTGTAGATGAGCATGAATCCAACTACCTATCGGGGTATGAAGGTCTTGGGCAATATCATGAGATGCTTCCCAATCATTATTTGAGGCATACCAAAGAGATTGTAGTGCCAAAGGCCATTCTGTATCCGGCATTTCTTCGGTCAATGTTCTTGTAAAATCATCGTAATTCTGAGGTGTCATTTTATAAAGTTAAGGCCGCAACCAAATATCAGGATTCAAATAAAATATTTTTTTCCAGCCTTGCACGGCATTATCGTCCCATAAGGCAAAATATGGAAAGGGGGTCGTAATGGCGTAATGTAGATGTGGTGGCTTGCCCTTCGCGTTTCCGGTATCGCCAACGGCACCAATAACCGAACCCCTTTTCAAAGGTTTCAGAGGAAAAGTTTCAATTCTATCTAAATGTGCATAGTAATGAAATCGCCACTTGGGGCCTAGAACCATAACGGACTTCCCTCCTTTTCCACCGTCAAAGGTATACACTACAATTCCGTTAGTAGATGCTACAACTGGTGTTCCTTTTTCCGCAAAAATGTCAATCCCCTTATGCGTAATAGAACTCCCCCACGGGTAGGCCCAAAAAGATTTTTCATCCCAACTTTTTAAATCGGCGTTCTCTACGGGAATTATCATTTTCTGAGGCACCACAAAACCCAAAAGTAAAATGAGCATCGGCGCCCAAAACCATTTTTTAAAATAACGATAGCGTACTAAAAAGGCAAAGCTTGATAGTAGTACATACCAAAATCTTCTTGTCGTGTTTGTAATCATTTACGGTTGAAGGCTATTTTCATTTCAACTTCAAAAATCTTTCTCTAAATTAGGCGATATGATTCGATATTCGCTACTCCTTATTCTATTTGTTATATTTCAATTCACCTCTTGTAAGACTTATGGTCCTTCTGCAACTTATAGCAGCCCTGAGGTTTTAGAAATTGACTACTCAAACCTGAATCACTGGGCCGCCCATCCAGATAAAAGGGATAACGCAGATAAAATTCCAGGGTCTGACAGAACTGCATCATCAAATTTGAAAGCAGATGTTTTTTTTATCCATCCAACAATATATAGAAGTAAAGGGAAAAATCTTCCTTGGAACCCAAGTATATCAAATAAAGAATTAAATAACCAGGTCGATGCGTCTACCATTCTATTTCAAGCCAGCGCATTCAATGCTGCCGGACGTGTTTTTGCGCCGCGCTATCGGCAAGCACATCTGGTCAGTTATAGCACATCTGATAAAGAATCAGCAAAAAAAGCATTTGCATTGGCCTATAACGATGTGAAAAATGCCTTTGAACACTACCTTAAATACTATAACAATGGTAGGCCCGTAATCATTGCGGGGCATAGTCAAGGAACAACCCATGCAGGACCGCTAATCAAAGAATTTTTTGATAACACATCGTTACAGCAGCAATTAGTAGCTGCATACCTCATTGGTATGCCTGTGCCTAAGGACTATTTCAAAACTATTTTTCCTTGTGAAAGCGCAACCGAACTGGGCTGCTTTATTTCGTGGAGAACCTTCAAAAGAAACTTCATTCCAGATGACAGACCTGTCGACGATTCTATTTTAGTCACCAATCCTTTAAACTGGACAACGGATACTACCTATGTTTCAAAAAACCAAAACTTGGGGGCTGTACTTAGAGATTTTAATCGAATACTTCCAAGACGTGTAGACGCTCAAGTTCGCGAGGGTATTCTATGGGCAACAAAACCAAAGTTTCCTTGGAGCTTTTTATATCGAAGTAAAAATTACCATATCGCAGATATCAATTTCTACTACATGAATATTAAGGAGAATGCCGAAAGAAGAGTAAAAGTTTATCTAGACGCCAAAAACTAACTATGAAACCTTATTACCTCAAATTAACGCTATTCTTTTTAGCACTAAGCACAAATGGTTTTTCGCAAGAAACTTTTGATATTCAATTTCCTCAAGGCGAGAGAAGCATTGTTTGTCAACGGTGCTTTCAGGCCTTTGCCCAAAAACCCAAGGAAGTAGGTTTTTCAATTAAGATGGACAGAACCAATACGCTCTATTTTGAGGTGAACGATAAGAAATGGTTTAACCTCTTGTTTAAAAACGCAGGTGATGGTATTGCCGTAGATGTCGTTTCAAAAGATAGGTATGGTTGTCTCGAAGTACTGCCAGAGTTACAGCAAATACGGGGTGAACTTCTAAAACCAGTTTACGCCCCTGAGTTAAAAAAAACCCTTCGCCCAGCTGAGAACAATAAATTTAGAGCTCGGGTCGGACGCTTGCCAGATTCATACAAGACTAAAGAAGTTGAATTTAACATCCTCTTTTTAACAGATAAGAACCTTTGTCAATACTACACTATTTTCAACCTAGAATCCTACCAATGGGATTTGTTGGATATGGGCATGTATCTAGACTCTATAACCTACAAGACCAAGTTAAGTGCCAAAGTGAAAGATGACCAGTATTCGCTCAAACAAAAAACACTCACGTTTACCATTCCTTTTGAAAAGAATAAATCTATCTATTCTCAAGAGGATATAAAACCCCTTTACGATTCGCTCAGATTGACTGATTTCAATATCAAAAAAATTGATATAAAGGCTTATGCCTCAGTAGAAGGTAATGCCGAACGTAACCTAAAACTACAACAAGAAAGGGCATCAAGCATAGTGAAAGCCATGCAGGCTTTTCAAGAGCCCACAATAGAAACCAAAGTTTCTACGTCTGAAAACTGGGTAGAGTTCTTGAATGATATTACCGGAACAAACTTTGACTCTTTTAAATCGCTGACCAAAGCCGAGGTAAAACAAAAACTTACTGGCAGCACTGCACGAGAATTAGAGAAATACCTTCGAAACCATAGAAAAGCAGTTGTTCGTTTAGAATTGGAACGTATAGACAAGTATAAGGACATGGCTACAGAAGTCATTATTGGTTTATTTAATCAAGCAATTGGTGACGATAATCTAGACGAAGCAACTACCCTGCAAAACTCGATTTTTGAACGCTTAAAAGGCAAAGAAGCAAATCCAGATGTATTGTCTTCCATGGAAATACCAAGACAGTTAAAATATGCGCCATTTTTTAATAAAAACTCTGCTTTTAGGTATTTAAAGGATGAACGCAATCTGCTTATTGCTTATAAAGAACTCCAAGAGCTGGAAAAATTAGCTCCAAAGGACAAACGAATTAAATACAATATTGCCGCCCTAAAAATGCGTATTTGGCGCTATAACGTAGAACCTGTAAAACAGGAAAATTTTAAGAACGAACTCTTAAACCTAAAAAAGTACGGCATTAACCAAAGATTAATCAATCGTATGCTGGTGAACTATCACATTATTAAAAGTGAGTTGTACATGCGAGCAAGAGATTATGCCAACAAGGATAAATCCGTAGCATATATAGTGGCAAACTATAAAAACGTACCACTCCAAGATTATGATTACCTTAGTCTAGCCCAGTTTTTGACCTATTATGCCGACCTTAAGGCTGCCGAAAATTTACTACAACCAAAAATGAAGACCGTAGACGTTGATGAAAATCTGTTGTTTTACTATCTAAACCTTACATTGGTGAATAAGGAAATCATTCAAAATCCTGAGTATCGCACCATCATGCTCAATGCCATTAACCTAAACAAAGAACGATTCTGTAGGCTTTTCAATGCATCCAATGAAGGTGGTGTAACCTTTCAGCTTTTGGAAGATGATTATTTACATGACACCTATTGTGAGAGTTGTGAGAACTAAAAAAATCAATCAAAATATGGGGTATTATGATTCCTAATTAGGTCTCCTGTGTGAAAGAATAAAACAATGCAAGAGACAATAATAATTAAAGAAACTAATCTTATAACAAATCTTTTATTATCAGAATATGCTAACATTTCTTTTAATATTTTTTGAGATTTTTCCTTAAAATAAAGATTGAAAAAATAATAAATTATTAACCCTGACACAAAAAATAAATATTTAGAATAGTTTATTTTCGTTTCTACAGTGCTTAGCAAATACAATTTGAAAATCGAAAAAATAAAAAAATTAGTTATCAATGCCAATAGCACAGTAGAATAGAAATGTGGAGTGTCATATTTATACACTTTAATTTTTCTTTCGTAAAACCAATAAATTGAGTAATACAAGTACTTCATGCTATTAAAATAAATCTAAACCATTTCCAAAAACTCCCGCTCTGAAATAATAGGTACCCCAAGCCCTTCGGCCTTCGTTTTTTTGCTTGGTCCCATATTAGCACCGGCTACTAAGTAGGTGGTTTTAGAAGATATGGAAGAAGAAACCTTACCTCCATTATCTTCTATCAATTTTTTAAGCTCTGTACGACCAATAGTTTCAAAAACCCCAGAAACCACAAAGGTTTTTCCTTTTAAGGTGTCCGATTGATTTTGTAGTTGCTCTTCAGATAATGAAAATTGCAGACCATATGATTTTAATCGCTCAACAATCTGTTGATTGGTTTCATCACTAAAAAATTGTACCACACTTTCCGCTATTCTTTCACCTATTTCATCAACAGCCACCAACTCTTCTACAGTAGCTACCATCAATGCATCAATATTTTTATAAGCTTTAGCCAGTTTCTTTGCTACGGTTTCCCCAACATAGCGTATCCCTAATCCAAACAAAACACGTTCAAAAGGAATTGCTTTTGAAGCCGCTACCCCGTTCACTAAATTTTCTGCGGATTTCTCCGCCATACGTTCCAAAGGCATAACCTGCTCTTTAGTAAGGGTATATAAATCAGCATAGTTGCTAATCAAGCCCTCTTTAAACAATAACTCTACAGTCTCACCTCCTAAGCCTTCTATATCCATCGCTTTACGCGAAATAAAATGTTGAATGCGACCCGTAATCTGTGGTGGACAGCCAGAGTCATTCGGGCAAAAATGCTGAGCTTCTCCTTCCTTCCGAATCAGGGCTGTATCGCATTCAGGGCAATTTGTTCTATAAATAGTCGCCTGGGAATCAATTGGGCGTTTCGTGAAATCTACTGAAATTATTTTTGGTATAATCTCCCCGCCCTTTTCAACAAATACCGTATCTCCTTCACGAATATCCAGTTTTGCTATTTGATCGGCATTATGCAAAGAGGCTCTTTTTACGGTGGTACCCGCCAGTAAAACGGGTTCTAAATTTGCTACTGGGGTTATCGCACCTGTTCTACCTACTTGATAGGTAATCTCGTTCAATACAGTAGAAACCTGCTCCGCCTTGAATTTATAGGCCATTGCCCATCTTGGTGCCTTGGCCGTATACCCTAATTCGTCTTGATGTCTTAAACTATTGACCTTAACGACTACGCCATCGGTCTCATAGGGTAAATCGTGACGCTTAACATCCCAATCTTCAACAAACTGCTTTACTTCATCTGTAGTTTTGCAGAGCTTCGCTACGGTGGGCACTTTAAAGCCCCATTCGCGTGCTTTTTCGAGCATGTCAAATTGAGAGTCGAAATTCAAATTCTTACCGACTATACTATATAACAGGCATTCTAAAGGGCGCTTAGCCACAATAGCGCTGTCTTGAAGTTTTAGGCTGCCAGATGCTGTATTTCTTGGATTCATATAGGCTTCTTCACCATTGGCCAAACGCTCTTGATTCATTTTGGCAAAACCCTCTAGGGTAAGGATGATTTCACCTCTAATATCAAACTTTGCTGGGTAATCGCCCTTCAATTGAAGTGGCACCGATTTTATTGTTTTAATATTTGCGGTAACATTATCACCTTGAAATCCATCGCCCCTGGTTACTGCTCGAACCAATTTTCCCTCTTCATAAGTTAAACTTATAGATGCGCCATCATATTTTAATTCACAGGTAAAGGCCACCTCAACATCTCCTAAAATACGTTGAATACGTTTTTCCCAATCCTCCAAATCTTCCTTAGAATAGGAGTTATCCAAAGAGTACATTCTAGACTCATGAACTATAGTTTCAAAATTCTTGGTTACTGCCCCACCAACCCTTAAAGTAGGAGAAGATTCATCATAGAACTCTGGATATTGCTCTTCTAAGACCTGAAGTTCTTTCAGCTTTATATCAAAATCATAATCTGAAATAGTAGGATTGTCCAAAACATAATAGTTGTAATTATGTTCCCTTAATTCATCACGAAGGCTCTCTATTTTATCTTTAACGTTCATTTACGTCTGTTCTTTGGTTAACCATTTTGGTACTGGAATTGGTTTGTAAGCAGCCATTTTATGCAATAAATCAGGAATTGTGCTTGCCACCAAAATCATATCAAGATTGATTTGCTTTACAAATTCTTGGTGTACCATGTGTTGCATCATACTTAAAAGTGCATCATAAAACCCGTTTGTATTTAAAATGCCGATAGGATATTGGTGCAAACCTAATTGTGCCCATGTAAGCATTTCAAAAAACTCTTCTAAAGTTCCATATCCGCCGGGAAGCATTATGATTCCATCAGATAGCTCGTGCATCTTGAGCTTGCGCTCATGCATATCTAGGGTGACAATCAGCTCGGTCAGTTCAGGGTGATAAACTTCTTTTTTCATTAAAAACTTTGGAATTACTCCAATAACCTCCCCCTTATTAGCTAGCGCACCTGATGCTACCTGGCCCATAATTCCGATTTTTGCGCCGCCATATATCAATTTGATGTTAGACTCAGCAAAAGCTTTACCTAGCGCAAATGCATCTTGGGCGTACTTTTTATCGACTCCTTCACTACTGCCACAAAACACTACAACACTTTTCATTGTTCTTTTTTTATACCACGAAGCATACGCGTGTTTTCAAAAATATCTTTTTTCAAGCTTACGTCACAAAAATTTTCATCTTCAAATAAATCCTTGGTTTCTTCAGCTAAGTATTGATTGAGTTCAGCATAAATTTTTCCGTTTCTCACCAAATGGGTATCCGAAAATTGAGCGATTGCTTTATAGAATATAAGGGCATTATTATCAGGCACGAACAAAGCTAAAGAAGGCTCGTGTTTTTTAACATTATTCTTAATCTCCTTTTTTTCAAGCTCTCGAACATAAGGCGGGTTGGAAACAATAATATCAAAGTTTGAATCGAGCCTGAGGCTCTCATCTAAAACATCACCTTGAACAAATTCAATTTCAACAGTATTTAATATCGCATTCTCTTGCGCTAAGGCTAGGGCCTCGAGTGAAATATCTAAGGCCGTCACTTTAGCATGTGGTAAGGCTTTGGCAAGAGCAATTGCAATGCAACCGCTCCCAGTTCCAATATCTAAAATGTTGATATGTTCTAGGTTTAAGTTTTGTACGTCCTCTACTATCCAGGTTACCAGTTCTTCGGTCTCTGGTCTAGGGATAAGTACATTTTTATTTACTTTTAAGGTTACATCCATAAAGTACGCTTCCCCTAAAATGTATTGAATAGGTATTTCAAGTTTTAGTTGTGCCAACGCGTCAAAAAAAGGTTGTTCTTCTTCTTTACTAATAGCAAGTTGTGGCTGCATTACCAAGGCGAACCTTTCTAGTCTCAAATGTTTTTCTAACAAAAGGTAGAAAAAAGTGGCTACCTCTTCTTTAGGGTAAAGGGCATCCAATTCAAGATGAAATATGTTTTTGATTTCAGATAAGATCATGTCAAGGTTTTAAGCATCCAAACAGGGCAGGAATAGTGACCAGTGTCCCCCAGTGGTTTTTCAATATATTCAAAACCATTTTTTAAGTATAGTTTCTGAGCCGCTTTCATATAAGGCATGGTTTCTATGTAGCATTGTTCATAGCCAAAGAATTTTGCACGATCCAAGCAGGTTTCAATCATTTGGGCACCTAAGCCCTTACCTCGTGCACTTTCTAAGAAATACATTTTTTGTAGCTCGCAGATATTGCCTTCATAATTTTCTAATTGTGCAATACCTGCACACCCGATGATAACGCCGTTTTCCTCTAAGACAAAATAAGTGGCTCTTGGTTTGTCGTAGGCCTCGAACATTGTGTCTAGAATTTTATCGGCATACGCGGTACCAACTTTGGGCACACCTAAATCTTCTAAAACCTTACGGATTACTTTAGCAACTTCTTGGTTATCATTTAAAGTTATTTCCCGAATATTGACTGACTGCATTTTGAAATTTATTATGCTACTTTTATGCCGTGAATATAGATGAAAAATACATGTTGCGCTGTATCCAATTGGCCAAAAATGGATTAGGCACTACAGCTCCCAATCCAATGGTCGGTTGCGTAATTATTCACAAAGAAAAAAATATCGGAGAAGGATATACCAGCCCTTATGGCGGGCCACACGCAGAAGTGAACGCAATCAACGCTGTAAAAAATAAAGCAGTACTTTCTGCATCAACGTTATACGTCACCTTAGAACCATGTGCGCATTTTGGCAAAACGCCACCTTGTGTTAATCTCATTTTAAAATATAAGATTCCTCGAGTGGTAATCGGACTTCAAGACCCGAACAAAAAAGTAGCTGGCAAGAGCATTGAAATGCTAAGAGGTGCTGGTTGTGAAGTTAGCATTGGTGTTTTAGAAAAGGAATGCCGTGAGCACCATAAGCGATTTTTAAGTGCTCAAGAAAAACAAAGACCTTATATCATATTAAAATGGGCAGAAACCATAAATGGTTTTATCGCTCCGGTTAACGCCATCCGTAAAAAAGAACCCGAACCCTATTGGATTACCAATCCATATTCCAAACAACTGGTGCACAAATGGCGCAGCCAAGAGCAGGCAATCTTAGTTGGAACAACTACCGTTTTAGCCGATAACCCAAAGCTCACTGCAAGAACTTGGAAGGGTCAAAACCCTGTAAGGGTAGTTATAGATAAAGATTTAAAGATACCCGCTAATTATAACATATTCGATGGTTCTGTTAAGACCATTATTATTACTACGATAGATGATACTTCAAAATTTATGGATAGTGTCTCATATGAAACTGCAACCTTTAAAAACTTACCAAAAGAAATTTGCGATATACTCTACAAACATGAAATAAATAGTGTTTTTGTAGAAGGTGGTGCCCAGACATTACAAGCTTTTATTGATACTAATTTTTGGGATGAAGCCAGAATTTTTAAAGGAAATATCACTTTTGCAAATGGAATTAAAGCTCCAAGTATAACAGGAAAACAGATAGCCGAAAAACGAATTTTAGAGGACAATTTGAGAATACTTAAAAATGATTAAAAACCTGATACTTGATTTTGGCGATATTTTTATCAACCTAGACAAATCTGCGACGGCAAGGGCCATGAAAGCTTTCGGGTTTGAAGAAATAACCCCAGAATTAGATACATTGTTCAAAGACTATGAAAAAGGCTTGATTACTACCGAGTCTTTCTTAAATACAACCCAACTGATATTTCCAAAAGCAAAAAGAGAAGATTTAATAGACGCATGGAACGCGATTTTATTGAATTTTCCCGATTATCGTTTAGAATTTATTGAAGAATTGGCACAACTAAAAAAGTATCGCTTGTTTTTATTGAGCAATACCAATGAACTTCATATTGATTATGTTAAACAACAGATGGGAGTCTCAAAATATAATAGCTTTAAAAACTGTTTTGAAGTTTTTTACCTTTCTAATGAAATGGGAATGCGAAAACCGGATGCTGAGATATTTCAATTTGTGTTGAAAAAGAACGGATTGATAACTGAAGAAACCTTTTTTGTAGATGACATAAAAGAAAATATAGATGCCGCCGCCGAATTAGGTATTAAAACTTGGCATTTAAATGTTGGTCAAGAAGATATTACTTCATTAAAATCGAAACTGCAATGTTAGACCTTATTCTGAGCGTACTCTGCTCAAGCTTAATATTTGTGATCTTCAAGCTTTTCGATGTTTTTAAAATTCAGACGCTTTATGCCATAATCACCAACTACATTGTGGCCAGCTGTACCGGACTATTCTTTTACGAAGAAAAAGTTAGTGTAACCCAGGTATACCATTCAGATTGGTTTTGGGGAACGCTTGCTTTAGGAGTACTTTTCATCATTGTATTTAACATCATGGCAAAAACTTCTCAGCAAGTAGGGGTGGCAGTAGCCTCTGTAGCTACAAAAATGTCATTGGTTATACCCGTTTTGGTGGGGATTTTAGCTTACAAAGAATCTTTATCCACCTTAAAAGTGATTGGTATTTTGTTAGCACTGGCAGCAGTTTATTTTGCATCGGTAAAAGAAAACACGATTTCGTTTTCAAAGAAAACGTTTTTGCTTCCTGTTTTAGTTTTCTTGGGCTCCGGGATAATAGATGCAAGTATCAATTATTTTAGGGAGACCAAATTAAATAGTACCGAATTTCCGTTATTTTCTGCCACCGTATTTGCCGCGGCAGCCACTACAGGTTTATTATTTATTGTATTAAAGGCTGCAAAAGCTCCACTTAAAGTAAATTTTCGAAATGTTTTGGGAGGAATTGCACTTGGGATACCCAATTACTTTTCGATTTTCTTTTTACTAAGGGCACTGCAGAATGACACGCTCAATAGCGCATCGGTCTTTACCATAAATAATGTAGCTATTGTGATGTTCTCTACACTTTTAGGTATCGTGCTGTTCAAAGAGAAACTGAACCCAAAAAATTGGGGCGGAATTGTCTTAGCAGTCATTAGTATTTTATTGGTAGCGCTATTTTAATGGAGAAAGATTCTTATAAATCAGTAGCAAAAGCCTCAAATGAAGTACTTTTTAAGGATAGAAAAAGTAAATTTTTCGGGTACGTATTTCCAATCAACACAGAAGATGAGGTGAAACCCATCATTACCGGTTTAAAAAAGAAATACCATACTGCCAATCATGTATGTTATGCATGGCAACTAGGTACTGATACCATATCATATAGAGCCAATGATGATGGAGAGCCGAATAACTCGGCAGGCATGCCTATTTATGGTCAAATTCAGACCTTTGAACTCACTAATGTGCTAGTGGCCGTTGTTCGCTTTTTTGGCGGAACTAAGCTTGGAGTTGGCGGATTAGTACAGGCCTATAAAACATCGGCACAATTGGCCATTGAATCAGCTTCAATTGTTGAAAAACTGATTGAAGTACAATTAAAAATTGTATTTGATTACCCCGAAATGGATATTGTAATGCGAATTTTAAAACAACATAACGTTCATATCCTATCTCAAAAGCTAGAACTAAATTGCGAATTACTTGTAACGGTTAGAAGAGGTGAGTATGAAATGATTCAAAAAAGATTTGATGAGCTTCATAAAATCTCCATTTCAAAAATTCGTTAAAAATCCAATTTATCGAGAATATAATCGGGACATTTCATCGGTTTATTTTTCGCTTTATCCATAAAAGCTAAAACCGTATTTGCCTCAACTAACAATACCCTAGTTTCATTATAGATTTTATAGTCAAATTCAATCTTCACCATAGGCTTTTTTCGCAGTGTAGTTTCTACTGTAATCAAATCATCATATTTGGCAGATTTTAAGTACTTTAATTGTAAGTTTATTACTGGTAAAAGTACTCCGTTTTCTTCCATTGATTTATATGTTACGCCCAAATCCCTTAGCCACTCTACTCTTCCCATTTCAAGGTACTGCGCATAGTTGCCATGATAGACAATACCCATCTGATCTGTTTCACCGTATCGTACCCGAAAAGAAAGTTTGTGATTCCTCATATTTTTAACTGAAAAAGTATATATTTATAGGCTTTGATTTCCTGACCGGAACATGCGAAAAAAAAAGTATAAATTCAACCTGTAATCATTTTTTTTTTAGGTTTTTTGTTCACATATTTGTCGCACCTATTTTTACAGGGAAACATCTAAAGTTTTTCTAAAACTTATAATACTAACCAACAAACAAAGGAACAATTTTTATGAGTGTTACTGCATCTTCCGTTTGGAACAACTGTTTGGCTTTTATCGAAGATAATATCCAACCGCAGGCATTCAAAACTTGGTTTTTACCAATAATTCCCGTTAGGTTAACCGACAACGCATTGAGTATTCAGGTGCCGAGTAAATTCTTTTACGAATGGCTTGAAGAACACTATGTTAAGCTTTTAAAAGTAGCATTGACCAAAGAGTTGGGTGCCAACGCCAAACTGGTTTACATTATTAAGATGGAGAACAAGTATGGTAACAACGAGCCTTTTACCGAAAAAATACCAAGTTCAAATCGCTCAGCTATGGCGCCACAAGAACTTGATGTTCCTATAACTTCGAAAAATCCGGAATTGAAGAATCCGTTCGTGATTCCTGGCATACGAAATATTAAAATCGAATCTCAATTAAACCCTAATTATAATTTCGAGAATTTCTTAGAAGGTGATTCAAATAGGCTTGCAAGATCGGCTGGAATGGCCGTCGCCAACAAACCCGGAGGTACTTCATTTAATCCACTATTGATTTTTGGTGGGGTTGGGTTAGGAAAAACACATTTGGCCCATGCCATTGGTGTTGAAATAAAAGATAAATATCCCGAACGTACCGTTCTATACATTTCTGCGGAAAAATTTACCCAGCAATATATTGAATCTGTAAAAAAGAATACTCGTAACGACTTTATACATTTCTATCAGTTAATCGATGTCTTACTAATAGACGATGTTCAATTTTTATCAGGAAAATCGGGGACTCAAGACGTGTTCTTCCACATTTTCAATCATTTGCACCAAAATGGCAAGCAGGTTATCTTAACATCAGATAAGGCGCCGGTAGATATGCAAGATATCGAACAACGTTTACTGTCGCGTTTCAAGTGGGGGCTATCGGCAGAATTGCAAGCTCCGGACTATGAAACAAGGGTTTCTATCCTTAAGAACAAGCTTTACAGAGATGGTGTTGAAATGCCCGATGACATTATTGATCATGTTGCCAAAAACATTAAAACCAACATCAGGGAGCTAGAGGGTGCCATTATTTCTTTAATTGCCCAATCTTCATTCAATAAAAGAGAAGTTACTCTTGAACTTGCACAGCAGGTCGTAGAAAAGTTCGTAAAGAATACAAAGCGTGAAGTTTCGATAGACTACATTCAAAAAGTAGTTTCCGATTATTTTGAAATGGATGTTGCCACGCTTCAATCAAAAACAAGAAAGCGTCATATCGTACAGGCGAGACAATTGGCCATGTTCTTTGCTAAAAAATTTACTAAAGCTTCTTTGGCAAGCATAGGTTCTCAGATTGGAAAACGTGATCACGCCACAGTACTGCATGCTTGTAAAACAGTTGACAATCTAGCTGAAACCGACAAGCAGTTCAGAAAGTACATTGAAGACCTTAATAAGAAGTTTACCTAATCACTTTAAGCATGACCAAAGTTTTGATGGTGTGCCTTGGTAATATCTGCAGGTCTCCATTGGCCGAGGGTATATTACAATCAAAGACAAATGCTGCTACTGTTTATGTTGATTCTGCCGGCACAGCTGGCTTTCACGTGGGTAACCGGCCAGACCAACGTTCAATAGCCGTTGCAAAAAAATACGGAATAGATATTTCAACCCAAACGTGCAGAAAATTCTCTTCAGCAGACTTTGAGATATTTGACCTTATTTATGTTATGGATGAGAATAATTATGCCAATGTAATTGCCAAAACTTCAAATGATAGTCAAAGGGATAAAGTAAAATTACTTTTGAGTGAAATTAATGGTGAACTAAAAGAGGTTCCAGATCCGTACTATGGCGGTTCCGATGGATTTGAAAATGTATTTCGACTTATTGAAGAAGCCTGCAATACCATAGCCGAAAAACTTGACGGAAATGCAAACAACTAACCCAAATAGCACTTTTGGTAAACTATATTTAATTCCAAGCACCTTGGGAGACAGCCCTCCACTTGAAGTCTTGCCAATATCGATAAAAAGGGCAATAGAGAATATTGACCATTACATCGCCGAAAACGAAAAGACGGCAAGAAAGTTCATTAAGGCCGTGAGCGCCAACAAATCACAGCCAGAACTGCATTTTGAGACCTTAAATAAATTTACCGATCCCTCAGAACTCCCCAACTATCTTAGTCCCTGTCTTCAAGGTTTGGATGTCGGACTATTATCGGAAGCCGGTTGCCCTGCAATTGCCGACCCTGGAGCAAATGTTGTGCGTATAGCCCATGATAAAAAAATTCAGGTAGTGCCTTTAGTTGGGCCTTCTTCAATTTTGTTGGCAATGATGGCTAGTGGTATGAACGGGCAAAATTTTGCCTTTAATGGATATCTGCCCATAGACAACAGCGAGCGCAGAAGCGTTATTAAAAAATTTGAACGTAGATCAAAAGAAACTGGTCAATCTCAGATTTTTATAGAAACCCCTTATAGAAACGATAAACTACTTACCGAACTACTAAAAGTACTTCAACCTCACACACAACTCTGTGTAGCGGCCGACATCAGTCTTCAAACCGAAACGATATACACCAAATCTATCGGCGATTGGCGAAAAGTAACGGTAGATTTGCACAAAAGGCCTACCATCTTTATTATTCAGGCATAAAAAATCCCAAAGCAAAAATTGCTTCAGGATTTTCTATTGTTCTCGTATCGCGCTAAATTTTCGGGTTATGTACCGATTTTATCATCGAAATATCATAACCATTGAATTTCTTCACATAATAAGCAATAGTGCTACCGTAAGCATCTGAAAAGTCTGTCTTTCCATAAGACCTAAGGTATTTTTTCACATTGCCAGCTCCGGCAAGGTGCGCTGCAGCTACAATTCCCGATTCTGAAATAGTCGTTCCATTGATACGTTTTCCTACAAACCTTTTGATATCTCTTCTTAATATCCATTTGTTTCTGGAGACATTCAATTCAAAAACATTCTCTTGAAGAACTGGGTCGTTCAAAAACTTCTTGGTATCATGAACTCCTAACAGTTTTAATGTATTAGCACCAAATTGATACTTACCTAAGTATCCTAGAGTATTAACAACACCATATTGTCCTTGTGATTCTTTAAAAGCGATAGCTTCTTTAAAACCCTGAAAACCGTTCTTTAAGAAAATGGTGTTTGTGTCATACGTCTCTGTTGATTCTTGCGCCTTAGGAAATGCTACATGAGTGTTCTCAACTACTCTTGCACTTTCCGGAAGCATAACAACTTCAACATTCTGATTAGTTATGTTTTTTCCAAAACTGGTCAAAACCACAATAATTACCAGATGACCTAAAAAACTGATCCATCTTTTCATAATTCAAAATTTTAATTTCTACGGTAATACGCAGATTTAA
>CALBVX010000078.1 GCA_937969515.1 uncultured Croceitalea sp.
TGCCCAAGTAGGCGGGGCAATGCCACCACCAATGCCCGTTGCCGTGCAATATTTTTATGCTGTAAACGGAGCACAACAAGGTCCGGTAGGTATTGACCAACTTAAGGCACTTTTTGCAAACAGAACTATTAACAAAGAGAGCTTGGTCTGGAAACAAGGCATGGCCAACTGGGCCGCTTTGCAAGAGGTGGAAGAATTAAAATCCTTTTTAGGAGGCAACACTCCACCACCATTGCCTAATAATTAATCCTATTGTCATTTCGAACCGAATAAAATGAGCGTGAGAAATCTAGATTTCTCAGTCGCTTACTCCTTCGAAATGACCAGTTTTAGTTGAATTCTTGGAAGAACAAAAAACACAACATACCGAACTCAAAAAACCGTGCATTAATTGTGGGGCGGAACTAAAGTACCAGCCCGGCACCAAAAATGTGAGTTGTGACTATTGTGGGCATAAAGAAGAAATAAGCCTTGATGAAAATGGGTTTGAAGAGCTTGAACTTTACCCCTATCTAAAAGAAATGGGGGCGCAAAAGCATAGTGAGGAAATTTCTATGCTCCATTGTAAAAACTGCGGCGCCAATCAGCATGTAGAGGAAAACTATAAATCGCTTCATTGTGTGTACTGCAGCATGCCCTTAATTTTAGAGGATGCCTATAAAGAAGATTGGATTTTGCCTGGCGCGGTACTTCCTTTTCAGATAAATCAAAAAAAATCATTTCAAATTTTCAAGAAATGGGTGAACAGCCTTTGGTTTGCACCCAACAATCTTAAGAAAGCGGCACTGGACCCTCAATTTACCAAAGGGCTGTATTTGCCTTATTGGACTTTCGATGCCCAGTTGAAAGCATCCTATTCTGGTCAGCGTGGCGAATATTATTATGAAACTAAACGTGTGAGAAACGCCCAAGGCAAAACAGTGACCAAACGCGTGCGAAAAACACGATGGTATCCTGCCTCGGGTAATATTTCCGGTTTTGTAGATGATACCTTGGTCGAAGCATCTAAACAAAAAAAGGGTCGTTTTCCAAACAAAATTGCGCGGTGGAATTTAAAGCTGCTGCAACCTTTTAGCTCTAGTTTTTTAAGGGGCTTTGTTACCGAAAAATATACTATTCCCCTAAAACAAGGGCATTTATCCGCAAAAGGCGAAGCACAACGCATCGCCGAACGCTGGTGTAGAAAAGATATCGGGGGCGATACCCAAAGGGTAACCAGTATGGACATGAAATTATCTCAAGAAACCTTTAAACATATTTTGTTGCCTGTTTACATAAGTGCCTATCGATTTAATGGCAAAGAATATAATTTCTTTATCAATGGCGAAAACGGCACCATATCTGGCACACGACCTTATAGTTTTTGGAAAATTTTCTTCTCCGTTATTTTTGGGCTGATCGTGATAGGATTGCTTATTTTCTTTTCACAGGGCTAGCCAAAATTGTGACCTCTAATCTAAAACGGTGTCATAAACGTATATACTTAGTAACCAATAATTTATTATGATGCATACAAAAAAGTTAAACCTCATTTTAGCCTTGGTCATTTTATGCCTAAGCTTTAGTTATTCTTGTAAAGACAATAAAGCTGAGCAAGAGGCCTTAGATAACGAGCTAGAACAAATAGAAGCTGTTGAGCAGACTATTGATTCTACTGTCACTACTGTTCATGCAAAAGCTGAAGAGGTAAAAGAATTATTAAAAGAATTAGATAGTATTTAAAAACAAACAAAAATGAAAAATAATTTAAAAACAATCTTATTAGCAGTGCTCTTGATCAGTTTTATTGGAGCCGCAAATGCCCAAGGTAAATCTAAAGATAAAGCCAAAGGGAAGGATAAAGTTGAAAAAGTAAAGAAGGTAAAAGACGAGGTTGAAGAAGAAGCCGAAGAAGTACAGGAAGAAGTTAAAAAGGCAAAGGGCAAGGGAAAAGAAATGAAAGAGAAAGCCGAAAAAATGAAAGAAAAAGGCAAAGAAAAATCTGAAGAAATGCTAGATGATGATGTAGATGTAAATGAGGATGAAATTAAAGAAAAGATTAGAAAAGAAAAAGAAGAAAAAACTAATAAAGGCAATGCTTACGGCAAGAACAAGGGCGATATGTCGGGCAAAGAATTTGGGCAATACAGAGCTTCTCAGGTAAAGGAAAAAATTGAGAAGTCAGAAGAATTGCTTGATGAAGATGAAGACACCTTAAAAAGAGGCAGACGCCAAGTTGAAGAAGCCCGTGAAAGACTTGAAAAAGCAAAGAAAGAAAAATCACTTGAACCAGAAATCATCTCTAAAAAAGAGGAAAGCTTAAATAAAGTAACCCAGAAATTGGATGAATTGGAAGTCTCTATAAAAAAAGGGAAAGAAAAATTAAAAGGAAAAGCAGAAGAACTTAAAAAAGTAGGTGAAAACCAAATGTAGGCCTTCTACTGATTAATAAACGTAAAGCCATTACCAGAATTCTAGTAATGGCTTTCTTTTTTGCTATTTTTAAAATCAATTTCAATAATCAAATTATGTATAAAGTCCTTTTTTTGTTCCTTTTTTTAGCTTTGCCAACCATTGCCCAAGAGGCGCAAGAGACTGATGATAAAAAAGCAATAACTGCCGTTTTAACGGCGCAACAAGAGGCTTGGAACAATTATGACATTGAAACCTTTATGGAAGGCTATTGGAAATCTGACGAGCTAAAATTTTATGGCGCCGGTGGCGTGGTAAAAGGGTGGCAAAGTACCTTAGAACGCTATAAAAAGAGTTACCCTAGTAAAGCGCATTTTGGAAAACTTCGTTTTGTATTGAACGATATTTCAAAAATCAATGAAGGGGCATATTCGGTAATGGGGGAGTATTATCTCACCCGAAAAGTGGGTAACACCAATGGCATCTTTATGCTCATCTTAAAGAAAATGGATGGCGAATGGAAGATTATTTCAGACACCTCGGCAAAAGTAAATTAACACAGACAAGCTAGTATGAATTATGAATACCTTATGTATGCACATCTTGTTACCGTAGTACCGTGCATTTTTATTGGGGCATATGTGTTATCGGCGAAAAAAGGAACCTTGATCCATAGAAAACTTGGTAAGGTTTATATGATCTTAATGCTGTTTACCGCAATTGTAACTCTTTTTATGCCTGCGGCCGTGGGAGCTCGTTTACTTAATCATTTCGGGTGGATACATCTATTTAGTTTCTTGACCTTGTGGACGGTGCCAACGGCTTACACCGCAATTAGAAAAGGAAACCTTAAGGCGCATAAGCGCAAAATGATTCTACTCTATTTTGGTGCAATCGTGATTGCCGGTGGTTTTACTTTGGCCCCAGGCAGATATTTACACGAGTTATTTTTTGGGTAGTTTATTAGTCGGTGAACACCAAACATACCGGACTTGGCACTTTGTATTCTTTCAGAAATTCTAAAGTACCTTTCTCTAAGTCTCTTTTAAAAACAGCAATATTATCGCTTTTTTGATTGCCCACTAATACGAATTTTCCACTTGGGTCCAACGTGAAATTACGAGGAGAATTCCCTTTTGTAGCTTCGCTCCCCACCAAAGTTATCTTGCCATTTTCAGCATCTACAGAAAAAATGACGATTGTGTTTTTACCACGATTAGAGCTATATAAAAACTTACCATCAGCTGATAAATGAATATCCGCACACCATTTTGGGTCGTCGTTGGTGGACTCCGTTTGAATTTGATTATAACTGCCTTCGTCATCTCTTTTTAAAACAGAAATTGTAGCATTAAGTTCGTTAAGCACATATAAGTAATTTCTGTTTTCGCTAAAAACAAAATGGCGTGGGCCAGAACCCTCGCCCATAGCAATTGTATTTTGATGTGCAGGCACCCAACCATAAGCTTGTTTTGAATAGCGCTTTAAAGCGTCCAACCCTAAGTCCGCAACAAAGAGTCCGTCTTCATTAAAATGTGCCTTATGAACATGTGGCTTTGCCAAAGTATCCGCAGTTCTGTGGTATATAATTTGCCTATCCCCCAAACTTCCATCTTCTTGCAAATCGAAAATTGCAAGATTACCGCCAGAATAGTTGGAAACTGCTATCTGGCCATCTTCAGAAATAGCGACGTGGCAAGGATGAGCCCCAGCCGAACCTTTGCTATTCAGGACTTTTAATTCTCCTTTATCAATAGAAAAAGAGGTCACACCACCCCCTAAGGAATCATAATCTGCTGTTTCTTGTACAGCAAACAAATTCTTTTTATCCTTTGAGATTGCCAAAAAAGAAGGATTAGGCAGTTTTGCCTTTAATTCTAAGGAGTCTAGTTCACCTGTTTCAGGGTTAAACTGTAAAGTGTAAATACCTTCGCTTGAACCATCGGTATACGTGCCAACAAATAAGGTTTGTGTTTGTGTTGGTTTATTATTTTCAGAGCAGCCCATAACAAATACAAATATTGCTAGTACTATAAAAAACTTTTTC
Source organism: uncultured Croceitalea sp. (assembly GCA_937969515.1). Classification (GTDB taxonomy): domain Bacteria; phylum Bacteroidota; class Bacteroidia; order Flavobacteriales; family Flavobacteriaceae; genus Croceitalea; species Croceitalea marina. The sequence continues at coordinate 4,439 of CALBVX010000078.1, forward strand.
ATTCTTCGTTTCAATTTGGAAATATTAAAAATAAAGAAACTTAAACTAAAGTGGCTTTAATTTCCTTTCTAAGATAAAGTCCTGTAACAATGGTCGCCAAAACATCGGCAATGGGGAAGGAAAGCCAAATACCAAGTTCTCCAAAATAATTGGGTAGAATTAGTATTAAAGGAATAAAAAAGAAGCCCTGTCTGGTGAGGGTCAAAAGTAATGCCGGTATCGCCTTACCGATTGCTTGAAAATAAGCTGCGCCAATTAGTTGCAAAGCGATGATAGGTGTAGCTGCAAACACCCATCTTATGGCATTTGGAGTGTGTTCTAGAACAAAGGTGTTCACTAATTTATCTTCTGCTGGCAAATCAGCCCGGTTGCTTAAAAAAAGTGAGGTCAGTGCTTCCGGGAAAATCAATAAGCCAAGAAACACGATACTGCCCAAAACAGAAGCATATTTTATGGCGGTGTAAATAGTCTCTTTTACCCTATCATATTTTTCAGCACCATAATTGAACCCTGCAATAGGTAAAAACCCTTGTGTAATGCCAAACACAGGAAATAAGGCGAACATCAAAATGCGACCGATAATGGCATAGACCGCTATCATTGCTTCTCCACCTAAATTGAAGAGTATGTTGTTCATTAGTAAATAGGTAAAACTAATTACGGCTTGCCTTGCTAAAGTGACAAAACCTAGAGAGCCTATTTCTTTCAGAATGGGTATATTAAAACCTAAATGCCCCCAATTGATCTTTAACTCAGAATTTTTAGAGAGAAAGAAGTACAGCACATAGCTAAAAGACATAAAATATGCTGTTGTAGTGGCCCATGCAGCCCCTGCCATACCCATATCAAAAACGTAAATGAGCAAATAGTCCATAAAAAGGTTGGCCACAGAAGGAATTATCATGGCATTCATGGCAAATTTAGGCTTACCTTCTGCCCGCATCACATTATTGCCCATCATGGTATAGGCCAAAAATGGAACGCCGTATAAAATAATGATGTAGTAAATTTTTGCAGGTTCAAAAATGCTTCCTTTCGCCCCGAAAATCGGTATCAAATCATTTACATAAATCAACCCAAGAATCACCATACTTATGGTCATTACAAAAGTCAGCGTAATTTGATTGCCAAAGGTTTTTAATGCTTTTTCACGATCAGCTGCCCCCAAGGCACGAGAAATGATACTAGATCCCCCGACACCAATCGACATTCCTAAAGCCGCAATAAAAAAGGTAATTGGCAGCACCACACTAATGGCGGCAATGGCAATGGAACCTATCCATTTGCCTACAAAAACAGAATCAATCAGCACATTCAATGACATTACCAAAATACCGATGGCTGCTGGCACCGATTGTTTTACCAAAAGTTTACCAATGGGTTGTATGCCAAGTTCGTCTGAAGAGATGTTTGCCAAAAGAGCCGCTTTTTAAAGTAACAAAAGTAGCCTAAAAGCCATGACTCTGCTAATTGAAGTTTGAAAGCTTACTCTATCTTTTTCCCATTGATGGATTGCCCATTTTGGTTTAAAGTTAATGCCGCTATTTTTCCATCGGCATCTGCATTAAATTCAATGTTCGCATCAACCACTTTTAAAAAGAATACTGTTTCTGAAGATGGATAGACTCTGAATTTTGGTTGATTGGTTGCTTGTAAAAATAACTTGTTTTCCTTTCGAGTAATAGTTATCTTAAATGTCGGAGCCAATTCATAAACACCAACATATTTTTCTAAAATAGCATCTGACACAGCTACTTCTTCTGGCCTATCTTTTTGATTAGATGCTTTTAAATTTTTAGAACCTCCCAATAAGTATATCCCTAAATCATCGACACTTTCGGTACTATTGGTTAAAACAACCACGCCTGTATTTTTCTCAGAATTGAAGCCAGCAAAAGACTTGTAACCACCGGTTCCTCCATTATGCCATAGAATTTCTCCATTACCAGCATAGTGCCATCCTAAACCAATTGAAAAATCACCTGTTTCATATTTAAAAGCAGTTTTATGACTCAATTGCATAGCTGATGACAGTCCCGTACTTGTTGCCATATTGGCTTTAATAAATTTAGCCATGTCTTTTGCTGTGGAACGGATTCCTCCAGCGCCAGCCAAACTAATAATATCCCAATTCTTTACTTCTTCACCGAAAGCATGCCCTTTTGCCAAATGTGCCAACATATTATCCGAAAATGTACGACGTGTATTGTCCATCTCAAGTTCTTTCGCAATCTTTTTTACAACCAGTTCCTCATAAGACTTGCCGGAATGCAATTCTAAAATATGTCCTAAAAGTCCCATTCCGTAGTTCGAATATTCATAAGCTTCACCAATGTCTCTAGTCAGCTGATATGAAGAAAGAAAATCATAAACCTGTTGGATGGAATAATCCTTAAAGGGATTTTCGGCATCTGCAGGAGTAAAATTGTTTGGCATTCTTGGCAATGCCGAAGTATGAGTGGCCAGGTCTATTAATGTTATTTGTTTTTCACCTCTTTCAGGTATTTTAAGTGTATCGGGCAAATATTTAGAAATAGGGTCTTCTAAAGCCATGTTCCCCTTTATAATCTCGTCTGCCAATAAAATGGTGGTGAACACTTTTGATATCGATCCGATTTCGTAAACTGTATTCTCGTTTACATTAGTGCCATTTTCAAGAGCAGTTTTGCCATAACTAAAGAAGTCTACTTTTTCATCTTCGATGAAAGCGACTACGATACTTACATTGTCACCATTATCAACTCTTTTCACTATGTTTTCTTTTACCTCTTTTGAAATTTGTGCAGAGACTGTGCTGCCACAGACAAGAAAGCCTAGAGTTACAAAAAATGATATTCGATATCTCATTGTATCCAATTTAGTGTTATCAATGAGTAGGTATTCTTCAGAAAATGTTACATAGGCGAGTAATAAAGAACTACGGATGCTATACTGGCAAGGTTTCTTTAGCTTCCCATTCGTTGATCCATTTTGCCATTAAAGCTACCCAGGCATCGCCATCGTTTAGGCAAGAGATATGTTTATAATGTTCCCCACCGGCCTCTTCAAATTGCTCCTTACCTTCCATGGCGATTTCTTCTAAAGTTTCAAGGCAGTCGCTCACAAAAGCAGGTGTGATCACCGCCAAACGTTTTTTACCTTCTTTGGCAAAACGTTCAAACTCATAATCGGTGTAGGGTTTTAACCATGGGTCGCCAGCCAATCTGGACTGAAAAGATGAACTTACTTTATCTTCCGGTAATCCCAAATATGCTTTTACCAATTCGGTAGTATCATAGCATTGATGACGGTAACAAGTGTGGTGTGCTACGGAATTTATACTACAACAAGATCCATCTATCTTACAATGAAATTTTGTTGGATCTGATTTACGTATGTGGCGCTCAGGGATACCATGATATGAAAACAAAACATGGTCGTATTCAAAATCTTTTAAACCTTCTGCGATACTTTCTGATAGCACTTTTATGTAGTCATCGTTACTGTAGAAAGCGGGCATTGTCGTGATTTTCATCTCTGGAAAATACTTTTGCTGATCTTCCATAGCCTTTACCACTACCGTTTCATAAGAAGACATCGCGTAATGTGGATATAATGGCACTAAAAGTACTTCATCAACATTTTGATTTTTGAGGTCTTGAAGACCTTCTTTAATGCTCATAGAGCCATAACGCATGCCTAAAGCAACCGGCATCTCTGTATGTTCCCTTACTTTTTTTGCAAAGCGTTTAGAAATTACGATCAAAGGAGAACCCTCATCCCACCAAATTTTTGAATAGGCCTTTGCCGATTTTTTTGGTCTTGTTTGCAGAATGATACCACGGACCAATAAATTACGTAATAACGGCGGAACGTCTATTACACGACCATCCATTAAAAACTCATCTAAATAAGGCTTAACATCTTTTGGCGTAGGGCTATCAGGCGAACCCAAATTGACCAATAAAACTCCTTTCATCAGTATTTTTTTAAAACCTTAAAAATACAACAGCAACTTGATTTTATATTTAAAAGCATAAATAAGTTTTGTTATTACAGCATAGAGAAAGCCAATCATCGCTTTTGATGTATTTTAGTAGTATGATTCGGAATTTTCTTTTAGTCCTTTTTTTTGGGATTTTCACCATTTCTTTTGCCCAAATAACATGTTCACCAGCAGATAGGGCCCTTTTCAATATCAAGATGGAAAGCCTAGAAGATATCGAAGCAACTACTTTAGGCGATAGTATTGTTAAAATCGGGACATCTTTTTTGGGGACACCTTATGTGGAAAAAACACTTGAAATAGGTGCTATAGAAACCCTGGTTATAAACCTTAGAGGCTTAGATTGTACCACATTTGTGGAAAATGTTTTAGCCTTTACAGCAACCCTTAATACTAATGAAAAACTATTTACAGATTTTGCCAAAAATCTAGAAACCATTCGATACAGAAATGGAGATTTAGATGGTTATCCTTCTCGTTTGCATTACTTTACAGATTGGATACGAGACAATGAAAAAATAGGTTTGGTAAAAGATATTACCACAGATTTAGGTGGCATTAAACTAGAAAAACCTATTAATTTTATGGGGACACATCGTGATTTATATCCTTTCTTAAAAGACGATGAAAATTTTAAACGAATACAAGAAACCGAAGCGGAACTAGCGAAAGAAGTTCTTTGTTATTTACCCCAAAACGAAATTCAAAATCAAGAACATCAAATTCAGTCTGGTGATATTATCGCTTTAGCTACTTCTATAAAAGGATTAGATGTTACACATACGGGATTTGCTATAAAACAACCAAATGGTAGAATTCATTTGTTACATGCTTCAAGTTCTGGAGAAGTAAAAATCACTAAAGAACCTTTAGCGGATTACCTGAAAAATATTAAAAGTAATATTGGTATTCTCGTTGCAAGACCCTTATAAAAATTACCTGTCTAAAATAAACTCGAAGGCATTCTTCATCAATTGCATAAATTCCGCATCTGAATACTTGTTTTTTGAATGCCCCATGCTGGTGTAAAAACTGATTCCGCCATCTGGCCTTTCCCAATAGTGGGCTGTCATTCTAGCATAGTCATACGAATTGTCACCTGTATCGGAAACACGCAGCAATTCTGTAAAAGAGCTATTGAGATAACCACCTTCCCAATAATACCATTCCTCATTATCATCCCATGGAAAAGAAATCATTTTGGTCAGGTCAGTGTTTTGATTTTCAATGGTGACGGTTGCGCCAAAATTATTTGCAGTATGGTTGGGGCCGTTTCTTACACTACAACCTGTAACTTGCTCAGCGTACCAATCCCATTCGCCTTTTCCACCTCCATTAACCGTTCCGGCCGTGCTGTGTCCATAGGAGTCACTTGCCGCGTGATTGGAAATGAAATGTCCTCCTTGTGCTGCATAAGCCTCTACCACATTTCGTTGAGCGTTATTTAAGGTATTCCCTGAAGTATTGGTAAAGAAGATAATATCAAAATTATTGACGCTTTCCTGGTCGTCAAAAATAGAAGCATTGTCACTAACCTCAACATCAAAACTGAGATCCGTGGCTATTTGGTTAACCATTGCTACAGATTCTTCTTTTGTATTGTGATTAAAGCCCGAGGTTTTCGTGAAAACTAGAATTTTAGCGGTATCCGTTGAATCGTCATCATTAACGGGGTCATCCCCTGACTGTTCTTCATTATTCTCTTCGGCTATGGGTATTTCAGCATCTGAACAGGAAAAGAATAAGAAGAAAATCAATAGATACTTTAGGGGTAAATAGGTAGATTTCATAATGTGGGGCTTTTCTACTAATAGATACGTTAGCACCCAATCACTTGGTCTATATTGCCCGTAAAAATTGTGAAATCTAATTTCGCAATGTGCTATGAACGCTTTAAACACCAAGATATGGCACCTAAAAGATGCTGCCTAAAGTCAGGCTCAGCATATGATTCGTTGGTATGTCCTCCACCGGTATAATAAGCGCGCCCTCCGTCAAATTCATGATACCAAGCTATCGGATGATTTTCACCATTGGTGCCTCCCTCATAACTGTTTTCGTCCAGATTCATTACAACGGTAACATTAGGATTCAAGTTTTTAAAATTATACCACTCATCCGTACGCTTTATGGCATCATCAAGGTGCGCTGTTGAGCTATGCGCTTTGGTCAAAACATCGATCTTGGCTTCTCTAACATTTGGGTTATTTGGGTGACTACTAAAGTAACCCCCTACTAACTTTCCGTACCAAGGCCAATCATATTCCGTATCCGTAGCGGCATGAATACCAAGAAAACTACCACCAGCTTTTATATAATTCTCAAAAGCAGTTTGCTCGGTTTCATCCAAAACATCCATAGTAGTACTTAAGAATACCACCAATTGGTAGTTGGATAAATTTTCTGGATTAAAGTCTTCTGAACTTTCTGTGCGTAGCACGATAAAATTATTGTTACGGCCCATTTCGCGCAAGGCTTTCACCCCCGTTGAAATACTTTCGTGCCTATAGCCTTTGGTCTTCGTAAATACTAATACCAAATCTGGCTTTTTTGGTGGAGTTTCGTTCTTAGTTTCTTGTCCGCTTACGGTCATAACAACACAAAAGATTGCTATAACGATTGATTTGATGAATTTCATTTTCTTAAAAGTGTTTATGTGGTTGAAGTTAAATATTTTTTAGGTGTGGTTCCGTATTTCTTTTTAAAGGATGCTATAAAATGACTTGCCGTACTATAGCCTATTTTTAGGCCTACCTCATTCACATTATACCTTCCGGTTTCTAACATTTTACGGGCATATTCCATCTTATAATCAAAAAGGAAGCCAAAAACAGAATCTCCATAAATTTGTTTAAAACCTTCCTTTAATTTTTTTAAGCTTAGACCGATTTCTTCAGAAAGTTCCGTCAAAGTCGGCGGCTCAGACATTCGCGCAATCATGATTTCTTTTGCCTGTCGTATGCGCCGTACATTGTCTTCATCCGCCAAATAAGGGCACTGCTCTAAATCTGCATCTTCTGTCTTATTAAAATACAACGATATTAATTCGTAAACCTTGCCCTTTACGTATAAACTTTTTATTGAAGGATGAAGACTGAAACTCATCAATTGACTTAAAACAACAGCCATTGCAGGGGTAAGAACCTCTTGAGAATAATACTTCTTTTCACTGTTGCCATCGCTTAAAAAGGGAATATAATCGGCCTCTGAAGAAAAAAGGGAATGAAATTTTCGAATCGTCATCACTACGGAAAGCAGCCATGAATCTGGTTCTAAAACCACGTTTAAAGGCAAATCTTTCTGTGTGTTATAAAGCAACAAAGAGTTTTCTTCAGAAACCTCAAGGGCATAGGCACTATCGTTAAATAAAAATTTAGCATGTCCTTTTAATGAAAAGTGAAACTGAATAAAGGTACTGTCTATACCTCTCTCGATTCGCTTTAATTGGGTTGTATCATTCTGAATTTTAAGTACATAGAAGTCTTGGTCAATTAAAACTTCATCATAAGAACCTTGAGCGATATTTTCTTTCATTCTTTAATCTTCAAAGCACAAATATAGCTATTTAGAATTACTCTAAACAGTAGAATTCTTTAATATTTTTGTCAATAAACACAGTGTTTTACAAAGAATTCGCCCAAAAGCACCTCTAAAACTCCTTTTGTTGTTATTTATAGTACCGCTAGCGTTATTTTTTGATTATAGGTGGTCGTACTTTTGCAACGCTGTTTCAGTACAATGAAGAATTACCATCTTTCAAAACATAGTTCTTTTTACGCAATTGGCTTAAGCTATAAAAAAGCAGATGCCGAAGTTCGCGGCAAGTTCAGCTTAGATGTACCCAAGATAGATGCTATAACCCTTGATGCCAAGAAAGAAGGTGTTGAAGGTCTTATGGCAATTTCCACTTGTAACCGCACTGAATTGTTCGGTTTTGCACAGCACCCTTTTCAATTGATCCAGTTACTATGTAAGCATACCAAAGGCACTGTTGAAGAATTTCAAGAAGTGGCCTACGTGTACAAAAATCATGATGCTTTTAATCATTTATTTCATGTTGGCACTGGACTGGACAGCCAAATTCTTGGAGATTTTGAAATTATAAGCCAAATAAAGCAAAGCTTTTATAGATCCAAAAAACACGGGATGTCAAATCCGTTTTTAGAACGGTTGTGTAATTCGGTTATTCAGGCAAGTAAACGTATTAAGAACGAAACCGAGCTTTCTACGGGAGCGACTTCTGTTGCCTTTGCATCGGTAAAATATATCTTGAATACCATTCCTGATATTTCAGAGAAGAACATATTACTTTTTGGTACCGGAAAAATAGGTAGAAATACCTGTGAAAATCTCGTTAAGCATACCGATAATTCACATATTACCTTAATCAACAGAACCAAGGAAAAGGCGGAGGCCGTTGCCGGTAAGTTTCAATTGGTGGTAAAAGACTATGGTGATTTACAAACAGAGATCCGTAAGTCTGATATTTTAGTGGTGGCCACTGGAGCGCAGCTACCAACAATATCAAAAGCCGTTATACATTCGAAAAAGCCTTTGTTGATTTTAGATTTATCCGTTCCTAAAAATGTGCATGATGATGTCATGGAACTGGACAATGTCACTCTGGTGCATTTAGATCAGTTATCGCAAATTACTGATGAGACCCTGGCCAATAGAAAGGCATACATTCCTAAAGCACATGCCATCATCGACGAGGTAAAAACCGAGTTCATCAAGTGGCTAGAAACGCGAAAGTTCGCCCCTGTAATCAATGCATTAAAAGAGAAGTTGATGATGATGAAAGAGGAAGAATTGGACTTTCACTCTAAAAAACTTACCAATTTTAATCAAGAACAGGCAGAATTGGTCTCAGAACGCATCATTCAAAAAATTACCAAGCAATTTGCCAATCACCTCAAAAAACCCGAGGTAGATACCGATGACAGTTTAGCGCTAATTCAAAAAGTGTTTCAGCTTGAAATAGATTCCAAATGAGCAAAGTAATTCGTATTGGAACTCGCGATAGCGAATTAGCACTTTGGCAAGCCACAACCGTACAGCAAAAATTAGATGAACTGGGCTTGAACACCCAATTGGTGCCGGTAAAATCCACCGGAGATTTGGTGCTAGACAAACCACTCTATGAATTGGGTATTACCGGAATTTTTACAAAAACCCTCGATGTCGCTTTATTGAAAGGTGACATTGACATTGCGGTACATTCCATGAAAGATGTGCCCACGCAGCTACCAAAGGGTATTGTTAAGGCAGCTGTTCTTGAAAGAGCCGCTACCCAAGATATTCTTGTGCACTTGGGTACGGACTTTTTGAAAGGAAAAGGCACCATAGCCACAGGAAGTCTGCGAAGAAAGGCCCAGTGGCTACATCGATATCCTGACCATTCCGTTGTCGATTTACGAGGTAATGTAAACACTCGCCTTTTAAAACTCATTGAAAATGGATGGAACGGGGCAATATTCGCTAAAGCGGGTCTTGAACGCATAAAGCTATTGCCTAAAGATGCGGTGCTTTTAGATTGGATGACTCCTGCTCCTGCGCAAGGGGCAATGCTGATTGTTGCGCTTGAAAAAGAAAAAGAAATACTAGCACAAATTGAACCGTTAAATCACCACGAAACTGATATATGTACCTCAATTGAGCGAGAATTTTTGAGAACTTTAGAAGGCGGTTGTACCGCGCCAATCGGAGCTTTAGCCGAAATTAAAGACCAAACAGTATATCTTAAAGGTTGTTTACACTCTTTAGATGGCCAACAACAGTTAGAAACCTTGAAAGAGTGCACTATTGAGCAAGTAAAGGACTTTGGCAAACAATGTGCCTTAGAGATTTTAGAGAACGGCGGTAAAGCCTTGATGGAAAGCATAAAAGATGAGCTCAATACTATCCACTAGACTATTGTCACCTTCCCAGAAAGAGTTGTTGCTTAATGCAAAACAAAATTTCGTGGACTATAGTGCCATATCCATTGAGTATTTAACATTTAAAATTGACGAAGAATTCAACAACTATATCTTCACTAGCCAAAATGGTGTAAAAGCTTTTCTTAAAAGTATACACCACCCTGATATTTATACTAAAAATGTGTTTTGTGTAGGGGAGAAGACAAAATTATTGTTGGAGGAAAACAACCTAAAAGTACTTGAAACGGCAGAAAATACCTCAAAATTGAGTAAAATTATAGTCGAAAAATACAAAAACAGCTCTTTTTTCATTTTGTCTGGCAATTTAAGACGGCCAGAGCTATCCGAAGCATTCAAAATTAATAACGTTCGGTATAAAGAAGTGATTTGCTATAATACTACTCTAAATTACAAGCGTTTTGACAGCACTTTTGACGGCATTTTATTTTTTAGTCCGAGTGGTGTGCTAAGTTTTACCAAAGAAAACAGTTTAACCACTAGCTGGGCTTTTTGTATTGGAGAAACGACCGGCGAAGAAGCTAAAAAACATACCGACCAGGTGGTTATTGCCAACAAACCAACTATAGAAAATGTATTGGTACAAGCCATTAAACACTTTAATTCCCCCTTATTCATGGGAATTTAAACAAGTAACAAACTATGATCAAAAATGATTTATTTTTAAAAGCCTTAAAAGGAGAAACCGTAGATAGACCTCCGGTATGGATGATGCGCCAAGCGGGGCGTTACCTACCGGAATTTATGGCAATTAAAAAGAAATACGATTTCTTTACACGATGCCAAACCCCAGAACTGGCCTCTGAAATCACGGTGCAGCCTATTAAACGCTATGGTATGGACGCGGCAATTCTTTTCAGTGACATTCTGGTAATTCCGCAAGCCATGAATATTGAGGTAGAAATGAAACCTAATTTTGGGCCCTATTTACCAAATCCGATACGAAAGCCTAAAGACTTAGATAGTGTTATTGTGCCAGACATTGAAGACACTTTGGGCTACATCATGGATGCTATAAAAATGACCAAGGAAAAGTTGAATGATGAAATTCCACTTATTGGCTTTGCAGGTTCACCATGGACTATTTTGTGCTACTGCGTTCAGGGGCAAGGAAGCAAGAATTTTGATTTGGCAAAGGGATTCTGCTTTACACAACCCGCAGCTGCACACCAACTACTTCAAAAAATCACCGATACCACTATAGCCTATTTAAAGGAAAAAGTAAAAGCCGGGGTCAATGCCGTTCAAGTATTTGATTCTTGGGGGGGAATGTTGTCCCAGACGGATTATCAAGAATTCTCTTTTCAATACATTCAACAGATAATTGATGCCTTAAAGGATGAAGCCCCTGTAATAGTTTTTGGTAAAGGTTGTTGGTTTGCTCTAAATGATATGGCAAAATCAGGTGCTTCTGCATTAGGTGTCGACTGGACCTGTTCCGCTAGAAACGCGCGATATCTCAGTGGTGGTAAAATTACATTACAGGGCAACTTTGATCCCTCAAGGTTGTTGTCGCCACCAACGGAAATCAAAAAGATGGTATATCAAATGATAAATGAATTCGGAAAAGACAACTATATCGTGAACCTTGGTCATGGTATTTTACCGAATATTCCCCTAGAAAATGCTGGCGCCTTTGTAGAGGCTGTTAAAGAATATACTGTATAGCATATTTATGGAAGTAGTATTTGACAACTATAGTATTTCCCCTATTCATGCAAAAGATGCATGGCGTTTGTGCGATTTAATGGTTTCAAATTCAGACAGGTTTAAGGATTATTTTCCAGAAACTTTAAAAGAAAACTTAACTCCTACACTTTCTGAGCTTTTTGTGGCTAAAAAGGTTAAAGAATTTAGTAATAAAGAAGAGTTTCTTTTTACAATAAAAGAAAATACCAATAGGACTATTATTGGATTAATTTACGTAAAAGAACTTCAAAAAAGAAAGGGTCAAGGGGAATTGGCCTATTGCATAGGTTATGAATATGCAAAAAGAGGCTTAATGACTAAAATTGTAGCTAGAACTATTAAATGGTGCTTTAACGAATCTAATCTTGATACTTTACAAATAATTGTAAATGCAACTAACATCGCTAGTAGAAAAGTGGCAGAAAAAAATTCATTTATTTGGAAAAAAACCAATCCTAAGGCATTTCAATTATCGAACGGTAATTTTGTGGATATGGAACTTTACGAACTTTATAAAGAGGGAACTGCATGAACCTTTTAAAGACTATAAAGCGAATTAATTTTAAAAACTTTTGGCAACTTGTGCTGTTAGGTATTAAAAATCCGTTCTTTATTTATCCTACTTTGAACGCAACAAAAGAATGCCTGGCAGTTTCAACTAAACATTATGGTAGGTTGCATTACCAAAATACCCCGGCAAATGCTTTCAGACATGCATTCTGGAATTATTTAATAGCCAAAAAATGTACCAAATGGTCTAAAAAGACAGATTACATTCTCAATTGGGTTAAAAACATTACCGATTGGCACGAAAACGCATTTAGGAATAGGGAAATGGCCCGAAAAATGGATTTACACAATAACCATGTTGGGCGTTGGCTTTTTAATAAACATAAAGACAAGAAGATTGAAGAAGTAATTCAAATAGTGTTGGAATTGACCAAAAAGTCCATTAAAATTACCAAACAGGTTTCTTTGGAAAAACATCAATTTTCATTGGTTCATCTAACGGATTAATTATGAAGGATAAATTTTATAATTACATACAACAACTTCAGAACACCATCACTTCTAAGCTTGAAGAAATTGACGGTACAGCCAAGTTTCAAGAAGATATTTGGAAGAGACCGGAAGGTGGCGGGGGAAGAACACGTGTTATTGAAAATGGTGCCATTTTTGAAAAAGGAGGCGTAAACATCTCTGCAGTACATGGTGCCTTGCCTGAAAGCATGCAGAATTATTTTGGGGTAAAAGATGCCGACTTTTTTGCTTGTGGTTTAAGTCTAGTTTTGCATCCCAAAAATCCAATGGTACCCACAGTGCATGCAAATTGGCGCTATTTTGAAATGTACGATAAATCGGGGAAGTTGGTCGATCAATGGTTCGGTGGCGGGCAAGACCTTACCCCTTACTATCTTTTTGAAGAAGATGCCATTCACTTTCATACTATTTGTAAAGAAGCCTGCGATAAGCATAATGCCGAATTTTACAACAAGTATAAAAAACGCTGTGATGCGTATTTTTGGAATGCGCACCGCAATGAGGCTAGAGGCATCGGCGGTTTATTTTTTGACTACTGCAAACCAAATAAAGAAATGGACATTGAAGGGTGGTATAATTTTGTGACAGAGGTCGGCAACAGCTTTTTAAATAGTTATATACCAATTGTTACAAAACGTAAATCGCTAGCATACAAGGAGTCTCAGCGTGATTGGCAGGAAATTAGGCGCGGGCGTTACGTAGAATTTAATTTGGTTCACGATAAAGGCACTCTATTTGGATTGAAGACCAATGGCCGTATAGAGAGTATTTTAATGAGTCTTCCGCCCCATGTGCAATGGAAATACGACCATCACCCCGAGAAAGGCAGTGAAGAAGAAAAGTTGATTCTGGTTTTAAAAGAATCTCGAGAATGGGTTTAATCACTAGTTTTATAAAATGAAATTAAAAATTTACCAGGTAGACGCTTTTACCGAACACGTTTTTGGGGGAAATCCTGCTGCCGTTTGCATTTTAGATGAATGGTTAGATGCTAAAGTGATGCAAGCCATTGCGCAAGAGAATAATTTAGCTGAGACTGCGTTTATTGTACAAAGAAATGCAACATATGAATTGCGCTGGTTTACTCCAGAAACTGAAGTTGATTTATGCGGACATGCCACTTTAGCTTCGGCATATGTACTTTATAACTATCATGGCCATTTAGAAAATACCATTCGTTTTTACTCTCATCGTAGTGGTGAGCTATTTGTGCAAAAAGCGAATGATAATTATATGGTTATGGACTTTCCATCGGACAAAATAGTTGCCATTCAAGGTAATACAGAGATTAATAAAGCTATAGGTTTAACACCTGAACGAACCATAAAAGGCAAGACCGACTACCTTTTGATATACAATTCGCAGCAAGAAATTGAAGAAATTGAACCAGATTTCGTATTATTGAACAAATTAGATTGCCGTGGAGTCATTGTTTCGGCTCCTGGTGATAAAGTGGACTTCGTGTCCCGGTTTTTTGCCCCTCAATGTGGTGTGCCTGAAGACCCCGTAACAGGTTCTGCACACACAACCATGACCCCTTACTGGTCAAAAGTTTTCGGAAAAACAGAAATGACCGCTAAACAACTTTCTAAAAGAGGTGGAGATTTGGTTTGCGAGTATTTAGGAGAACGCGTTAAAATTGCTGGGAAAGCGGTTCCTTATTTAATTGGGGAAATTGATATATAGCTATAAGTTAAAAGATGTAAGAATCACTTTAAAGCTTTTCACTTAGAACTTAGAACTAAAAACTTAAGAAATGTACCCACTTATAAGAAATAGACGATTACGAACTTCAGAAGCAATTCGTCATTTGGTTCGAGAGACCATTATCACTCCCAGCGACTTTTTAGTTCCTCTTTTTATTGTGGAAGGAAAAGGTGTTAAAGACGAAATCGCCTCGATGCCCAATTACTATCGTATGAGCCTTGATGTTCTTGAAAAAGAAGTAAAAGAACTATGGCAAATGGGGCTTTGTGCTGTTTTACTTTTTGTAAAAGTAGATGATACGTTAAAGGATAATAAAGGTACTGAAGCCTTGAATCCTGATGGTTTGATGCAACGCGCCATTAAAACGGTAAAGAATACCTGCCCTGAAATGTTGGTCATGACCGATGTTGCCCTGGATCCCTTTTCTTCTTACGGGCATGACGGTATTGTAACCGAAGGCAAAATCCTTAATGATGAAACCTGTGAAATACTGTCCGAGATGAGTGTTTCCCATGCATCAGCTGGGGCAGACTTTGTAGCACCAAGTGATATGATGGACGGTCGTATACTTACCATTCGTGAAGCCCTCGAAGATGAGGGCTTTCAAGATACCGGAATTATGAGCTACTCCGCTAAATATGCCAGTGCTTTTTACGGTCCATTTAGAGATGCTTTAGATTCAGCACCAGTAGATATTAAAAACGTTCCTAAGGACAAGAAAACCTATCAAATGGATTCCGCAAATCGGTTTGAAGCCATAAAAGAAACGCAACAAGACATTGATGAAGGTGCCGATATTGTTATGGTAAAACCAGGGCTTTGCTATTTGGATATCGTACGTGAAATAAAAAATGAAGTTGATGTGCCAGTAGCAGTTTATCAAGTTTCAGGTGAATATGCCATGGTCAAAGCAGCGGCCGAGAAAGGGTGGTTAGACCATGATTCCGTGATGATGGAACAACTAATTGCCATCAAAAGGGCTGGCGCTAATATTATTGCCAGTTACTTTGCAAAAGATGCCGTCAAATTAATGTAGCAAGATTTCCTTAAAATTTGACTACTTTTAAATTGAATACAACTAACTTATGGGTCTCCTCGTTTTTTACGCTTTTATTTCTATTTTCTTTTCTTTTCTATGCTCCATTCTTGAGGCTGTTCTTCTGAGCATTACACCAACTTTTTTAAATGTAAAAAAGCAAGAAGGCAAAGCTTATGCCGAAGCCTTGGAAGAGATGAAAAAAGATGTCGACAAGCCTTTGATCGCTATTCTTACGCTAAACACCATTGCCCACACTGTTGGTGCTATTTTAGTTGGTGTGCAGGCTAAAGTAGCCTATACAGAACTCTATGGAAGCACTACAAGGTCTATATTCGGAATCGAGTTTACCGAAGACCTAATGGTGGGTGTCGTTTCTACGATAATGACCATTCTAATTTTAGTCGCTTCGGAAATTATACCAAAAACCATCGGGGCAACCTATTGGAAACAGCTCGCCAATTTCACCTCAAAGGCCCTAAAGGCAATGGTCTTTTTTATGAAATGGACCGGCTTACTTTGGGTCCTGCAGCTTTTCACCAAATTAGTTGGGGGCAAAGGACATCATGGAAGTGTTTTTAGCAAAGAAGATTTTACGGCAATGACAGATATTGCAGAAGAAGAAGGTGTTTTTCAAGAATCGGAATCGACTGTTATTAGAAATCTTTTGACCTTTAATGAAATTCAGGCAAAGGATATCATGACCCCAAGAACAGTAATGAAAATTGCCTCGGAAGACACCACTATTCAAGATTTTTTTGACAATAACCGCCCATTTCGTTTTTCGAGAATACCAGTTTTTAAAGATCGTGCAGATAATATCACCGGATTTTTCCTGAAAGATGAGTTGTTGGAAGCCATCATCAATAAAAGTGGAAATAAAACGCTTGGAACTATAAAAAGAGAAATTTTGATTACCAATCGGGATAAACCAATCCCTGAATTGTTTGAAAAATTTGTAGAGAAGAAAGAGCATATTTCTTTGGTTGTAGATGAGTACGGTTCGGTAAGTGGTATCGTTACCATGGAAGATGTTATTGAGACCCTGCTAGGTCTTGAAATTATGGATGAGAGCGATAATGTAGAAGATTTACAGGTTCTGGCCAGAAAAAACTGGGAAGCAAGGGCAAAACGTTTGGGTATTATTGAAGGTTCAAACGAAGTGGAGTAATGGAGACGGCCTATCTACAAACTCCTATAGGCTATGCAGAGCTAAGAGGTGATGAAAACGGATTGGCATCAATAACCGTTTTTGATGGAGATAGCCCCAATGAGATCATACCAGAAGTATTGGAAGATGCCGTGTATCAATTTTCAGAATACTTTGATGGTAAACGGACTGTTTTTGACCTAATACTAAACCCTGAAGGTACCGATTTTCAAAAAAGAGTTTGGGACGCACTTCTTAGAATTCCCTATGGAAAAACAGTTTCTTACCTAGAACTTTCAAAGACCTTAGGTGATGTAAAAGCCATTCGAGCTGTGGCCGCGGCCAACGGCAAAAACCCATTATGGATAGTGGTGCCCTGCCATCGTGTTATTGGAAGTAATGGAGATTTAACCGGGTATGCAGGCGGGCTTCATCGTAAAAAATGGTTGTTGGAACATGAAAGCCCGGCCAAGCAGCAAAGTCTATTTTAATCCTTCAAAAAATAAATCGGTGCAAAAGGTACCGAAACATTTTCTATAAGTTCTCCACCTTCAGAAATTACTAAAACACCGCCGTCGTTCAACTGCCCATCATCAGAAATATAACCTACGTAAAACTGCTTTTCTACTTTACTATATCCTTGTACGGTTAAAATAAATTGTTTTTGTGCTACCGCCTCCGCTTGCTCAAGAATTGACCTCATATCTATTCTTTCTTCTTCATTTCTGTCAATATCATAAATCGCCGGGCCAAAATTTACTGTTGAAGGTTGTGCATATTGAAAGGAATAATAAAGTTTTCCCTCCACTAAATCTACATCGAGCTCACCAGGGCTAAAAAAACGTTCAAGTTGAATCGGTGTCGATTCTAGAAGTGATAAGGTGTCAAAATCATATATCTCTAATTGTGTATCAATGCCCAAACGGCTCTTGATAACCGCTAGGTTTTTCTCTTCATTGATCAAAAGACTTGGTGAAAATTCGCCGAAGTTTAGCGAGGCCAAAAAGTTTTTAGTGTCTAGATTGTATACCTGTACTTTATATTGGCCACTAACATCTTTATAGGTGATAAATAATTTTCTATCATAGTACAAGGGCTGGTATAAGTTTTCTACATTAAAATCTATCTGTAGGTCAGTGCTTTCAAAACTCGGTATATCGATGTTTTTTAATCCTACATTTGTCGAGCCAGACGGATTGTAAAAACCTAAATGAACGGTTTCTTTGCTATTTGTTCCCCAAACAATGGAATTTTCTATGGAATTGGTAAAAAATCTAGGGAACAAATCAACTTTACCCGTATTCATATCTTTAAAGGCGAGTGAAAAATCTCCCCCTGAAAAAGAATAGTATGACATTGTATTTTCTACCTGTCTTAAAGTCAAAAAGTTTCCTTCTATACCTAATTCAGAGGATAAATTAACAACATCCAAAGGTGTAGAACCTGAATCATAACGATACTCAAAAAGATTTTCTGCATTCTGACCAATAACCGTAAAGTTAACTGATTCGCTTACCGGTTCTTCAACAAAATTTTCATCTTTCGAGCATCCGATCATCAATATAATCGTCACTAATAGAAAAAACACTTTCAATTTCATAGCAAGAAATTTGAGCTTTCAATATACAATTAAATGGACGCATAAATTTCTAATTCAGCTCATTTTACTATTTTAAACCTATGTTTTACAAAATAAATTTAGAGAACATTCTATTTCTTGATATCGAAACCGTTCCAGAGAATGCAACTTTTGAAGAACTGTCAGAAGAAAAACAGTTGCTATGGGAACAAAAATCGAAATACCAACGGAAAGACGAGTTTACACCAGAAGAGTTTTACGATAGAGCGGGAATTTGGGCAGAATTCGGTAAAATCATCTGTATCTCGGCAGGTTATTTTATTGATAAAGGAAACGATAAAAATTTTAGGGTGACCTCTTTTTATGGAGATGAGGTAAAACTATTAAAAGATTTTAAAAACCTTCTTCAAGAACATTTTAACCAGGCCAAACATCTGCTCTGTGGTCATAACGGAAAGGAATTCGACTTTCCTTACATTGCCAGAAGAATGCTAATAAATGGAATTCGACTTCCTTATAAGCTGGATTTATTCGGAAAAAGACCTTGGGAAATTCCGCATTTAGACACTATGGAATTATGGAAGTTTGGTGACTATAAACACTTCACATCTTTAAAATTAATGGCCAATGTTCTTGGTATTCCTTCACCCAAAGATGATATGGATGGTAGTATGGTTCGAGATGTATACTACGCCGAAAATGACCTAGACCGTATTGTTACCTATTGCGAGTTGGATGTGGTTACTACTGCCCAAGTTTTTCTGCGCCTGCGCGGAGATGAGCTTCTTGAAGAAGAGCAAGTGAAAAAAGTATGAACACCGAACTTGATAAAATTATCCCCGTATTGCCTTCTCAAGACATTAAAAGAGACATCGCTTGGTATAAGGAATATACCGGTTTTGAAGTTCTTTTTGAAGATGAGATGTATGCCTGTTTAAAGCGCAAAGGGCTTTCTATTCATTTACAGTGGCATGCAGATACTGAAGATGACCCACTATTAGGGGGTTCTGTGATTCGAGTATTCGTAAAGAATATTCAGCCTATTTTTAAAGAATTCATAGGAAGAGGTACTGTAAATGAAGATAAGCTTCATTTGAATACCCCCTGGGGGACCCATGAATTCGGATTCTATGATTTAAATAATAATGCCATTTTTATTGTAGAGGGAATTAGCTCTTAAAAAATTTAGTGCTCTTTATACCTGAATAATCCTGCACAGTAAGAATATAAAGTCCGGATTTTAAATTCGAAACATTGATTTGATCGTTGGCCTTGCCTCTCTTTATTGTATTACCAGAAGATGTCGAAATCATATAAACAGCATCTGATGAGGTTTTTGCATCAATATTAATTTGAGAAATAGCTGGGTTCGGATATACAGAAATAGCAAGTTCATCAGTAAAAATTGGCGCCGCTTCTTTTATTAATTGGGTTGTTACTCCGTTGAATACAAATTCTATTGTCTCACTAAATTCAGAGCTTAAATTGGCAGAACATACCGAACGTAAACGAACTTGATACGTTTTACCTTCTTCTAACCCTGAAATATGCATCGTACTATCCCATGTTAGTTCAGTATTCCAATCTGAGTTATTTTCTTCTTTAAACTGAACTTCATATAAGGTTTCTTCAACGGCGCCCCATGACCATGATGTGCTATTTTCATCCGCCTTATCCAGCTCAATATTTTTTGGGGCCTTCAATTCACATTGAGTCAAAGCTATACCAGAAACTATAAGCGAAAAATCTTGTACTTCATTTGTAAGTGTTCCTTTATGTGTTATGGTTATGGTATATTCACCTTGTGCATCTAAAATATCTACCCTTTCAAAAGGATCAACAAAGTTATTTCCTTTAACTGCATTTGCGTTTGCTTCCGCCGGATTCATTTTCCAAGGAAAATACGTCTTACCGTCTTTTGTGATTCTAATATCCAGGTCGTTTATCAATGCTGCTGTTGGGTTATTTAAATCACCATGGTTGATAAACTGCCCTTCAGGGTCGGTCCAAGAAATAGAGGCTTTTAACGGCTCTGTTTCGTTGGCCCTTACCGTAATTGAATATGATTGCCCATGCTCTAAACGTTCTTCAGATACTATGGTAGCATATTCATTATTGGTTAAAACCTCAGCAGCTTTTTTAGTATTTAATATACCCCAGCCCATCTTATAATCTGGGCCCGTTTCTTGAACATCGTCTGCGGTATGTAAAACAAGCCCTTTAAGTGTTGCTGCCTTCATATATCCACCATTTAATTCACCATAGTATTCTTGAAGTAACAATAAAGATGCGGTAACACCTGGTGCTGCCATTGAAGTGCCCATAGAACTATTATAGCTCTGATTATTTTGTGAGTAGGTTGAATATATAGATGTTCCGTCGCCGGCCAAATCTGGCTTAATACGCCCATCATCAATAGGGCCAAAACTACTATAACCAGAAACGGAAGCGTCTTTTAAATCTCCTTCGCCATCTATTCTCACATCTGCACCGGCGACAACCAATCCGTTTTTGGAGGTAGTGAAACCTAACAATAAATCAAAGCCATCTTGAGGTTTTCCATAAATCGGGGCGTTGTTATCTTGTTTGGTCTGCGAGTTTCCAGCTGCGACTACCATTAAATAGTAAGGCGCATTATACATTATCTTGTCCCAATCTTGAGATACTTTTATATATGATCCAAAATACCAATCTGCAACTCTGCTTGTGTTAATACCATAAGAATGGTTTGACAATAACAATCCATTGGCCGCTGCTTCGGTTACCTCAATCTTATCCCTAGTCCAATCGTGCGTTAATGCCGTAGCTCTATAAGCTACGCCCTTTGCGTTTTGCTTTACTCCCGATGAAACCATTGTACCGGTTACCATCGTGGCATGTGCGCCCAATTCACCACCATTTGAATCTGAATTGATTACCCTTCCATCAAATTCTTGATGGGTCGTCAAGGCTACACCAGCATCCCAAACACCTACCTGCATATCCAAACCGTTAAGGTCTAAATCTAAAACTCCTCCTTTGTGCAAGGAGTTTGCTCTAGAGACTTTGCTACTAGGCATATTAAGAGTTGTATAAAATAAAGGGGAACCATCGGTGCCAAACTCTGTTAACTCGGTAATTGTTCCGTCATCTGATTTGGTCATGAAATCAAAGTTTTGTAACCTTGACATTTTGTTAATTTGATTCAAAGATGATTTAAATTCACTCTCAAAACTTGAAATTAAAGTAGAAAGTTTCTCTTTGTCATAATTGGAAGTGATGACATCTCTCTCGTTCTTAGATTGTGCGAAAAGTGCAGAAAAGCTTAAAACTGCTACTGCAAAGGGAAGTGGATTTTTCGTTTTGGCAACAAATTTGAAATAGTCCATAACTTTAAGATAGGTAAGAATTGGACTACAAATATATTTTTAAAAGTACTTTCTATAGACAAAGAGCAGGAAAATTTCGATGAAACACATGTTCTTTGGCGTTAAGCTGTTGTGAAATGTTTAAAAATTGTGGTGAAAATTCTTACAAATTATTTTTTAGAATGATATAGACCGGAAAGTGATCACTATATCCTCCCAAATACTTTTTACCGGCAAATGTTCTAAAAGGGTTTCCTTTATACTTCCCTTTCCATTCTTTTAAAAATTTAGGGGCATATATCTCCGCTTTTTTAAAACTATGGGTTCCTTTTTCATAGTTCAGAAAGCTATGTGAAATCAAAATTTGATCAAAAAGGCTCCATTCACCTTTATAATTTGCGCTACCACTTGCAGGTGAGAGCAATTGCTGCATTGGATTAATAAACCGATCAGATTCCATTAGCGTTTTAATACTATTGGAATTAGGGTCGTCATTAAAATCGCCCATGACGATAACGTTTTTTATGTCCGTAGTGGCAAATAACTCATCTAGCTTTCTTAAAATGGTATTTGCGGCGGCTACCCTTTTATATGAAGTTAAATCCGCACCATCTCTTCTAGACGGCCAATGGTTAACAAACACATGTACTACCTCTTCATGTAATTGTCCCTGCACATATAAAATATCCCTTGTAAAATCTCTTAATCCGTTTTCATTGGTTATTAATAAAGGAATGGTCTGCGCTTCTATTACCCTAAAATGATCTTTATGATAAATTAAGGCGGTATCAATGCCCCTTTCGTCAGGAGAGTCAAAATGAACAAAACCATAGTTCATACCCTTTAACTTACCAGTTTTCAAGAGAGTTGCGATTACATCGTTATTTTCAACTTCCGCTATACCAATTAATACTGGTGGTGTATTGGAGTCGTCCGTACCTATTTGAGCAATTGTTTTCGCAATCTTCTTCGCCTTGATACCAAATTTTCGGTCATCCCATCGTTTAAATCCGTCAGGTGTAAAATCATCATCTAGGGTTCCATTATCATTGACCGTATCAAAAAAGTTCTCTAGATTATAAAAGGCAATGGTATAGCTGTCCTTCATTCTATTTTTAATTTGAATCTACAAGTACCTTGTCGATTACAATTCTAATTTTTTCATTTTCCGTATTCGATATCTATGATAAAGTGGAAGTAAAATAGGTATAAGTGTATATGCGCCACCAGCATAACCCGCTGCCCTGCCGCCAAAAAAAAGTACTATTAAAATTGATAACACACAAACCGACATTAGCAATAAATATTCATGAATAAAAGTTTTGGTGATATATCTTTCCTTGTCACTAAGCTCAAGTTCATCAGCCTTTTTATTGGCATTTAAATGCATTAAAACTAGAATAAGATAAATTAGCAATAAACCTAATCCAAAACGTATTATAAGATCTTTCCATTGTAATACATTTAAATCGGCAGCGGCTAAATCTCTCCATGCAACTTTTAACGCCTCGGAATTATCGCCTAAATTTCTTTTTAGGGTGGCATAAATTGCCGTGCCAATATAGGAAAAGAGATATTTTAAAGGGTATATGTAAAACAGCAGCATAAAAATGAATAGTGCATTGAGTGCTTTTGTGGTTTTATCATGTAATCCATAATACAAGAAAAAATTACTGTGGTTGTTCCATAAACCTAATAATAGCATCGTACAGAAAATAAAACCTATAAAGCTATACATAGAGGCTTGTAATTCAATATAGGTAGTTGGTACCTGAGAAGAAATTACCAATAGCGTGATAGAGAAGCCGAAAACTGCATCCGTCAGGTTTTCTAACCTAGAACTACTTAAGCCTCTATATCGAAACCCATCACTTGAAATTTTCTTTCTTTCTACAAAAAACTTCTTAGCCATAATATTTTTAGCTTTTACCCGGTAAGAAATGAAAAATACGAAAATGCGCTAGAAAACATTGTTTAGCTTTGTACTTTATTTCATGTATGCTAGAGAAGAAATCCATAGAGTACGAAAAAGCGGTTTTGATTGGAGTTATAAACAAATCTCAAAATGAAGAAAAGGTAACCGAGTATTTAGATGAGTTAGAGTTCTTGACCTACACTGCTGGTGGAGAGGTGACCAAGCGCTTTGTGCAACGTATGGATATCCCTAATCCAAAAACCTTAATTGGTAGCGGAAAGATGGAAGAAGTGCAGACCTATGTTAAAGCAAATGATATTGGATCTGTTATTTTTGATGATGAGTTGAGCCCGGCACAACAGCGGAATATCGAAAAACTTTTACGCTGTAAAATTATAGATCGCACCAGCCTTATTTTAGACATTTTTGCACAAAGGGCCCAGACCAGTTATGCACGCACCCAGGTAGAATTGGCACAATATCAGTATTTGTTGCCACGCTTAACCGGACTCTGGACGCACTTAGAGCGCCAAAAAGGGGGTATTGGTATGCGTGGACCCGGAGAAACAGAGATCGAAACCGATAGACGTATTGTACGCGACCGAATTTCTTTACTTAAGAAGAAACTGGGCAAGATTGACCGTCAAATGGAAACACAACGCGGCAATAGAGGAGCACTCGTAAGAGTTGCCTTAATCGGATATACCAATGTTGGCAAGTCTACTTTAATGAATGTTGTTAGTAAAAGTGATGTTTTTGCCGAGAATAAACTATTCGCAACCTTAGATACTACCGTACGGAAAGTAGTTATCGGTAATTTACCATTTTTACTAAGCGACACTGTCGGCTTTATAAGAAAGTTGCCTACGCAATTGGTAGAAAGTTTTAAAAGCACATTAGATGAGGTACGAGAAGCTGATTTGCTCTTGCATATAGTAGATATATCGCACCCTAACTTTGAAGAACATATTGATTCTGTACATAAAATTCTTGATGAAATAAAAAGTGCGGATAAGAAAACCATTATGGTGTTCAATAAAATAGATCAATATGCTCCTGAAATTATTGAAGAAGATGATTTGGTAACCGAGAAGACCAGCATACATTTTACTTTGGAAGAGTGGAAAAAAACTTGGTACAGTAAAATTGGAGATAGAGCCCTTTTTATTTCAGCCTTGAATAAAGAAAATTTAGATTCATTTCGAAAAAGAGTTTATGACGAAGTAAGAGAAATTCATGTCACCCGTTTCCCTTACAACAACTTTTTATATCCAGAAAATCTCGATGAGTTTTAAGCCGATTACCGTTCGTCGATGCGGTTCATCGATCAAACCTAACCTTTCATTTTCAAGACCACGTTTTAGACCTAATTGACAACATATATTTTTAATTCGATATGCTTGAGCGTAGATTTGAAGTGTTGAATTATTAGTGTTGTTCCCAAATCTTTCACTCTTAATTTGACCATTAAAAGAATTTAATGCCCCAATTTTATACCTACTTAAATAAAAAAGCCTCAACAAATGTTGAGGCTTTTTTGATTTATGTATTTATTATTCTTTTTAGAAGGAATAACTCAACCCTACTGTGTAAAATGATTGTAATTCATTGTCTAAAGTATCAAAAGTAACAGCATTACCCAATGTGTTTACTTGATAGTTTAAAGCTTCTTGTTTGTTATTACGCAAACCAAAATCAAAACCTACGCCTATCCCTTTCCATAAAGTGTACGAAAAATTGTTTGTCCATGTCCAGTTGCTTAAATCACTAGTTTCATAGCTTGAGAAAATAGACAGATTAGATTTAAATCCGATTGCTCCAATTTTGCGAGTGTAATCCGCTACAATTTTAGCACCTAAAGAAGAGTTAAAAATAGTGTCATCATCTGCAAATACAAAATTGTAGTTTAAGGGATGGATTACAACTATTAGATTTTCTATTGGCGTCCATGTACCACCAACACCTAAATCTAAATACCCTGGATCATTAAAATTGTTCAATAAAGTTGTTCGATACTCTCCCAAAGCGGAAACAGCAAATGTTTTACTGATATTTCTACCATATAAGGACGTCAATTGAAAAACATCTGTAAGTGCTTCAAAATCTTCAGAATCCGTATCGATGTCTTTGTTGTCTAATTTTACCCAACCTAGGTTAAGGTTTAATGAGTTGTTCCAGAAAAACTTCTCTTGCTTTAAGTTCGCAAAAGCGTTACCTGTAATACCTATATTACCTGAACTGTTGTTTGGTGTTCCTTGAGCAAACCAATTGTTGAAATTGGACAAACTGCCCCCAATAGTTCCGAAAGCACCTTTTCGCCATCCGGGCATACCATCGATTTGGGCTTGAAGTGCATCTACACGACCTTGTATCGGCCCTGTTAAAGCTGCAATTGAATCTTTCTTGGAAGCAATCTGAGCCTCTAGCTCCTCTTTTGTCTGCGCATTTATTGATGCAACTGTAAAAACCATAGCTATGGCCAAAATCGTTTTTTTCATAATGTAAGTGTTTTGTTCATTAGAAACGCAAAAGTAAGAATTGTCACATTCTTTTTAGATATAGGTTCTACTTTCTCTTAAAAAGGGGTACCGAAGAGCAGGCTTCGCCATACATAACACTTTTGGCTACGGTTTGTATTTTGGCAGTTGCCAAAATATAGGCATTTCGAGGAACAGGTTTATTGGAGCATCCCTTAATGATAACGGGTTTGTCTTTAAACGTGGTAAGATCTAAATCTTTGAGAATAGTTTGATAAATTGAAGATTCTAAATGTTCTAAATCGCCCACAACTATATTCTTGGCATACGGCCCCAATTTAGAAGCTATAAGCATATAGGCCCACCCGGGAATAATTGCATCGCTTGAACAGGTCAGTGCAATATGGTCACCTTGGTACTGTGTCCAATTATACTCTTCAACGAAAGCCCTAAATTCTTTTTCACGAAGAATCAGTTCCTCGTATAACCAATCTTTGATATCAAATAGAACACGTTTACCTTCAGGATATAGCTCTTCTAAATCAAAGGTGATCAGTTTGCTTTGGGCAACTCTGTTTAT
>CALBVX010000079.1 GCA_937969515.1 uncultured Croceitalea sp.
TGAAATTGAATCACCAATAAATTTCGCACATAAAGAATCTGATGTTTTAGATTTTAGCAGGGAAACACTGATTCCATTTGCTAGTTCCAATCAAGGGCCAGACATTCAAGTTACGGACTTTAACAAAGATAGTTTGGATGATATTTTTATTACAGGAGCTAAAAAACAAGCCTCGGAGCTATACATTCAACAACAGGATGGAAGTTTTGAATCCATTCAGAAAACGCTATTTGAAAAATTCGATATTGATGAAAATACAACAAGTGTTTTTTTTGATGCTAATGGAGATGATAATCTTGACCTTTTGGTAGCTAGCGGAGGAAACGAATTTAAATCGGGCAAACCTATACAGCCCAAATTATTTGTAAACCTGAACGGCAGATTACAATATGATACGGAACAATTTAATGATATTGCAATAAATGCATCAAAAATTCGCATTACTGATTTCGACCAAGATGGAGACCAAGATGTACTCATAACATCAAATGGGGTAGCTTCAGAATTTGGTGAAACCCCAAAACAGTATCTTTTTAAAAATGATGGTCTTGGCAATTTTGAGGATGTGACCGATACATTTGCCCCATCATTAAGAAACATAGGTAGTATTACAGATGCGGTTTGGATAGATATAGACCAAAATGGCTTCAAAGATTTGATACTCGTTGGTCACTGGATGCCAATCTCCATATTTTTAAACAATGGTGGAAAGCTTAATCTTCATAAAACAAACTCCTTAGAAAACACCCATGGTTTATGGAATAGTATAAAAGCAGCTGATTTTGATAATGATGGAGACATAGATCTTGTCTGTGGCAATTGGGGTACTAATACAAAACTTAAGGCGTCAGTAAAAAACCCTATTAGACTCTACCGAAAAGATTTTGACAATAATGGTCAAGTAGACCCAATCGTAACCTACTACCATAAAGAAGTCGAAACTCCCTTTGCCTCTAAAGATGAACTAGCAAAACAAATGCCCTTTATAAATAAAAAATTCGTGTCTTATAGCGATTTTGCCCAGGCTAGTTTGCAAGAAATATTTGGGAAAAAAGATTTACAAAATTCAACAATTAAACGAGTAACCGAGCTACAAAGTTGTTACTTTGAAAATGTGGGAAATGGAGGTTTCAAAAAACATCCTCTTCCCTTAATCGCTCAAACATCGGCTATTTTTGACTTTGCGATTGAAGACATAAATGACGATGATTTTAAAGATTTGTTAATTGTAGGAAACAATTATGAAATAAGTACACAGTTAGGTAGATTAGACGGTTTTCACGGACTAGTACTGCAAAATGATAAAAAAAATAATTTTATATGGAGACAAGACCAAAATTTGAATATCTCAGGTGCTGCTCGAGTTATAAAACCTATAAAAATAAAGAATAAGGATTACTTTATTATTGGTCTAAATAATAGAGCCCCAGTGCTATTGAAAAAAAATAAACATTGAAAATGAAACATAATTTTTTTTATACCTGTCTTTGCTTACTCATCCTTTTTAGCTGCAAAGAAAATAAAGGCGAAGAAGTAAATGAAAATAAAGCCGAAACCCTTTTTACATTATTACAATCGGAAAATACCGGCGTTGATTTTATAAACAAGGTAGAGAACCAAAAAAACTTTAACATCTTCAAATACCGTAATTTCTACAATGGTGGCGGTGTAGCTATCGGAGATATCAATAATGATGGCCTGGTTGATATTTACCTGACCGGAAATATGGAACCTAATAAGCTTTATCTGAACAAAGGAGATTTCAAATTTGAAGATATTTCAAAACAAGCTGGTGTTGAAGGAAGCAAACCATGGTCAACAGGAGTTTTAATGGTAGATATTAATGCTGATGGTTTATTGGATATCTACGTGAGCAATGCAGGAAATCTTGAAGGAAACAATCATGACAACGATTTGTATATCAATAATGGTGATTTAACTTTTACGGAAAAAGCCAGTGACTATAATTTGGCCAAAACAGGCTTTTCTACTCATGCCTCGTTTTTTGATTACGATAAAGACGGAGATTTAGATGCTTATATATTAAACAACAGTAACATTCCTGTAAGCAGTTTAGGCTATGCTGAACAAAGAGAAGTAAGAGCTCAAGATTGGGAAGGGGTTCCACATATTTTTAGGGGTGTTGGCGATATGTTACTACGTAATGATAATGGTAAGTTTGTTGATGTGAGTAAAGAGGCGGGCATTTATGGCAGTCTAATTGGTTTTGGTCTTGGAGTTTTGGTTACCGACATCAATAAAGATTTATATCCAGATATTTATGTCTCCAACGATTTTTATGAACGTGATTACCTCTATATCAATCAAAAAGACGGTACTTTCTCTGAAGAAATTAAAGAATGGACTTCGCATTTAAGTCTTTCGGCCATGGGTATCGATGTTGGTGATATAAATAATGATGGGAACAACGATATTTTCATTACGGATATGCTCCCAGAAGCAGATCAAAGGGTCAAGGCCGTAATGGAATTTGAAGGATACAATGTTTTTGACTTGAAGAGAGAGAAAGACTTTTACCAACAATATATCCAGAATACACTTCAACTTAACAATGGTAACGGATCCTTTTCTGAAGTTGCCTACTATAGTGGGGTTGAAGCAACAGATTGGAGCTGGGCAGGACTCCTTTTTGACATGGACAATGATGGTCTTAAAGATATATTTATCACCAATGGTATAAATCATGATCTCACAGATCTAGACTTTGTAGATTTCTTTGCGAATGAAATCATTCAAAAAATGGCCCTAACAGGGCGCAAAGAATCAATCGATTCTATTATCAATAAAATGCCCATAAAACCGCAACCTAATTACGCCTATAAAAATAATGGGGATATCACTTTTAAGAACGCCAATAAAGATTGGGGGTTCGATTTACCAACTAGGTCCAATGGTGCGGCTTATGGGGATTTAGACAACGATGGGGATTTGGACTTAGTAATTAACAATGTTAATACCGAAACCTTTATTTATCGTAATAATACAGATTCTATGAAAGAGAATAATTTCATAAGAATGCAATTTAAGGGTGATGCTCAGAACCCTTTTGCAGTTGGCACTTCAGTAACCTTATATTTTGAAGATAATATTGTAAATCAAGAGCTTTTCCCTTCGAGAGGTTTTCAATCTTCAATGGATTATACCATGACAATAGGTTTAGGTACTATAGACAAAATAGATTCGGTACAAATTATCTGGCCCAACAATAAACTTACAAAGTTGGATAATGTTAAAGTAAATCAAACCTTAGCATTCAATCAATCAGAAGCCACGGAAATCTTTAGCATCTCAAAAAAAGAAACTAAAAATACCCTTCTGAAAGAAGTTTCAAGAAATACGCTAGTCGCTCATCAAGAAAACAATCATGTGGACTTTGACTATGAAGGGCTCATCTATAAAAAACTATCTCAAGAAGGTCCCGCTCTAGCAGTTGGCGATGTCAACGGAGATGGAAACGAAGATGTTTTTATAGGTGGTGCAAAAGGGCAACCTGGGCAATTATACGTGCATAAAGGTAATGGTCGTTTTACTTCTAAAAAGCAAATTGTTTTTACCGACCACAGCGAATACGAAGATACATCAGCGGCTCTTTTTGATGCAGACGGGGATGGTGACCTAGATTTGATGGTAGGTTCTGGTGGAAATGATGTTCGTGAACAACGAACATATCGCCCGCGCCTCTATATAAATGATGGAATCGGAAGGTTTTCAAAATATCAAAAAACATTGCCTTCGACTTTCAAAAATATAGCTTCAATTTCTCCAACCGACTTTGATAATGATGGAGATATTGATGTATTTATAGGCTCTAGAAGTGTTGTTGGTGTTTACGGTGTTGATCCAGACCATCTTTTCTTAGAGAATCAAGGTGACGGCACATTTGTTGACGCTACAGAAAGATTAGCCTATGATTTAAAAGATGCAGGCATGATTACAGGTTCAGTTTGGGTAGATATTGACGGAGATTCAAAAGAAGACCTGATTACAGTATCTGAGTGGGATACCCCTAAAATATTTAAAAATTCAGGCCGTAGACTTTCCAAGCTAAGTTCATCTTTAGACAGTCTTTATGGATGGTGGAATGCTGTTGAATTTGCCGATTTAGATAATGATGGGGACCAAGACTTGATTCTGGGTAATCAAGGCGCAAATTTACATTATCAACCAAAAGAAGGACAACCAATGAAAATGTGGGTGAACGACTTTGATAATAACGGAGCTATAGAACAAATAGTAACCCAAAATTATGATGGTGGAGATTATCCTATTCATCAAAAAAAGGAATTGACCAATCAACTAGTTTCTTTAAAAAAACAGAACTTAAAAGCTTCCGACTACGCCAGAAGAACTATTGATGAACTTTTCCCTGAGGCGGTAATCAATAGTTCAATTGTAAAAAAAGCTGCTATTTCAGAATCTGTAATTGCAATAAATGAAGGTGGAGGCAGGTTTACCATTAAAAAACTACCTCAGCGTGTTCAATTCTCATGCATATGCGGAATAACTTGCACAGATATAAACAAAGACGGCAATATGGATTTAGTAATGGCCGGAAACAATTATGAATTTAAGCCACAATTTTCAAGACTAGATGCTAGCTATGGAAATGTGCTTCTAGGCAATGGAAAGCTGGATTTTGAATGGCAAAATTATGATGATAGCGGCTTTTTTGTTAAAGGAGAAGTAAAGCATCTCAAAGAGTTAAAAGACAAACATGGAAAGCGCTTTCTTATTGCTACCATAAACGATAACGAACCCAAGATTTTTGCCTTAGATGAATAAGTATTTTATAGGTATCCTTATTGTAGTAATATTCGCTGGTTGTAAAAAACAAGGTGAACTTTTTCATAATCCAACCGCTAATGAAACCGGTCTTGACTTCGTAAATCAAATTACTGAAACAAACGATTTAAACATCCTTGATTATCTCTATTTTTATAATGGTGGTGGCGTGGCCGTTGGTGATATTAACAATGATGGGCTACCAGATATTTTCTTTTCTAGTAATCAAGTTAAGAACAAATTATTTCTAAACAAGGGGAATCTGAAATTTGTGGATATTACTGCAAAAGCCGGTGTTTCAGGAAACAGTTCGTGGAATACAGGAGCAACAATGGCAGATGTAAATGGTGATGGCCTTTTAGACATTTATGTATGCGCCGTAGTTGGCATCAACGGATTTAACGGATTTAATGAACTCTACATCAATAATGGCGATAGCACGTTTACTGAAAGTGCAGCTAAATTTGGGCTTGATTTTGACACATATAGTTCCTCCGCTGCCTTTTTTGATTTTGATTTAGATGGAGATTTAGATATGTACCTGTTAAACCATGCGGTACACACAGAAAATTCTTTTGGAAAAGCAGATTTGAGATACCAAAGAAATTATCAAACAGGCGATAAATTATTACGTAATGAAAACGGGAAATTTAAAGACATAAGTGAAGAAGCCGGTATTTATGGTGGAATTAACAGCTATGGCCTTGGTTTGGCGATTTCAGACTTTAATCAAGATGGATATCCTGATATCTATGTAGGAAACGATTTTCATGAAGACGATTATTATTATCTAAATAATGGTAATGGTACATTCACAGAAAGTTTAAAAAAGTATTTTGGCCATACAAGTAGATTCTCTATGGGCAATGATGTTGCCGATATTAATGGTGACGGATTACCGGACTTGATTTCATTAGATATGTTGCCCGAGGATGAAATTCCTCTAAAAGCTTCTGAAGGTGATGATAACTTACAAACTCAGAAGCTAAGAACTGGCCGTTATAACTATCACTATCAGTTTACCAGAAATATGCTCTACATAAATCAACCCGGTGGTGATTTTATGGAAACCGCTTTGCTAAGCGGAATAGCGGCAACAGATTGGAGTTGGAGTGCTCTTTTCGGCGATTACAATCAAGATGGGGAACAAGATTTATTCATCTCGAACGGAATTCCAAGGAGACCTAACAATCTAGATTTCGTGAAGTTTGTTTCTAACGATCAGATTAAAAATAAAATTGACAATACTAAACTTGTTGATAAAAAGGCACTAGATTTAATGCCCTCGGGTACAGCCCATAATTATATTTTTAAAGGCAATGAAGGTTTAGCTTTTGATAATATGTCTTCTAAATGGATAACTCCCGATACCTTAATTTCTGGAGCTACCGCATATGGTGATTTTGATAACGATGGCGATTTAGATTTAATCACAAATAACATTAATCAACTTGCCACACTTTATGTAAATCAAACAAATGAAAAAGCGAGCTATTTAAAAATTAAACTAGACTATTATGGTAAAAACCCTTTTGGGCTAGGCACCAAACTATATGCTTACACTAAAGGTAAGTTACAATACAAAGAACTAAATCCCAGTAGAGGTTTTCAGTCATCTTCCGAACCTATAATCCATTTTGGTTTTGGTACTATCAAAATCGTCGACTCTCTGAAGATTATATGGCCTAATCGCTCATATCAGGTAATTAGAAATGTAAAAACCAATCAACTAATAACTGTAAAGCCCAATGAAACCAATACATTTCAATATAAGAGCTTAAAAGGCCATAAAAATCAATTATTTAAAAAAGTAGATGACAATCTAGGTATCGATTTTACTCATATTGAGGATAATTACATTGATTTTAATCGTGAAAAACTAATCCCTTATCAAGTTTCGGATAGAGGGCCAGCCTTAGCAATTGGTGATTTAAATAATGATGGTAAAAAAGATATTTTCTTTGGTGGCTCGAAATACATTTCTTCAAAGATTTATTTGCAAAATGACACCACTTTTGTCAAATCTAAGATTTGGCCCATTGCAAATGATTCTATTAAAGAAGAAGTGACTGCGGTAATCGAAGACTTTAATAGTGATAAAAAAAATGACATTCTTATTGGTTCTGGAGGGGCAGATTTTTTTGGAAAAGCCAAACCCCTTTTAGATAGTTATTTTGTTTATCAAGATTCTAACTACGTAAAAAAAGAACTTCCTGATTATTTTGAGAATGCCTCTGTAATAAAACCCAATGATTTTGATAATGATGGAGATATAGATGTTTTTGTTGGCAGCCATACAATAACAGGGAAATTTGGCGAAACCTCGACATCTTACCTACTTGTAAATAACGACGGTAATTTTACCATTATGCAGGAATTCAATGCTGATAAAACTGGGATGGTAACCGATGCCATTTGGGACGATTTCACTGGAGATGGCACTAAAGATTTAATAATTGTAGGTGAATGGATGTCTCCAAAATTCTTCAAAAATGATAGTGGGAGTTTTATAGAAGAGTCCATCTTAAGAAATAATACTCTTTCTGGTTTATGGCAAGCAATAGAGCCTTTTGACATTGATGGGGATGGTGATACAGACTATTTGTTAGGGAATTGGGGTTTAAACTCAAAGTTTAAAGCTTCCGAAAAAGGACCTTTAAAATTATTTTATGGTGATTTTGATGATAACGGCCAAACCGAAACAATAACGGCAATAGAAAAAGGCGGTAATTATTATACTATAGAAGGTTTAGATGGCCTTGCTTCCCAGCTCGTTTTTCTAAGAAAAAAATTCAACTCTTACACTGATTTTTCCGGAAAGAACCTAGAAGAAATTATTGATGAAAAAGTTCTAGAAAAAGCTAAAATACTTGAAGTTACCCAGCTGCGCTCTGGTTATCTAAAAAACCAAGAAGGTAATTTTGTTTTTGTTCCCTTTGATTTAGAGCTTCAATCCTCCCCCATAATGGCATTTCTAAAACACGATTTTGATGATGACGAAAAAGAAGAAGTACTTATGGCAGGAAACTACTTCGGTGTTAAACCTTATCATGGGCGTTTCGATAGCTTTCCAGGAGCATTGTTGAAAGACGAAAATGATGTAATTTTGGGCAATCGAATTGGACTTGATTTTAACCAAAAATCCATTCGACATTTAAGTATCATTACCTTAAAAGACAAGCCTTATCTTTTGGCCACTTTTAACAATGAAGCTGCGCAAGTTTATGAAATAAAGGATTAAATAGATTTATGATGAAAGAGAAAATTTCAGCTCTTATTTTGGGCTTTCTTGTATTAAACTCCTGTAAACAAAATAGTGAACCTATTGTAATTTCGCCCGAAGCGTTTCATGCTTCAATCGATAAAGTGACCGAGGTGATGATTCATGATATTTTCTCTCCTCCAGTAGCAAGTAGAATCTATGCCTATCCAAATATTGC
>CALBVX010000080.1 GCA_937969515.1 uncultured Croceitalea sp.
TCTACTATCGACTTCTGTTTTATCTAAAGCCTGCATACGCTCGGTCCCAAACTTCTCTACACTAAAAGAAGCCAGATTTGAACCGTGTATTACGGCGTTTTTCATATTCTCAAACGAAATATTCTCCGTTGCTGCTAAATATCCGGCAAAACCACCAGCAAAAGTATCACCTGCCCCAGTAGGATCAAAAACTTCTTCTAAAGGTAAAGCAGGTGCAAAAAAGATATGCTGGTCATGAAACAATAAAGCGCCGTGCTCCCCTTTCTTTATGACAACATATTTTGGCCCCATGGTATGTATTTTCTCTGCCGCCTTAACTAAGGAGTATTCTCCAGTTAATTGCCTGGCTTCCTCGTCATTTATGGTAATAACATCGATTTCTTTTATAACGGCCAACAATTCATCCAAAGTATTGTCCATCCAAAAATTCATGGTATCTAAAATGATAAGCTTTGGTCGCTTTTTCATTTGATTGATTACACTAAGCTGAACACTTGGGTGCAAGTTGCCCAACATAACCACAGCGGCATCTTTGTAATTTTCAGGAACTATAGGATTAAAGTCCGCTAAGGTGTTTAGCTCCGTAATCAGTGTATCACGGGTATTCATGTCATTATGATACTTACCGCTCCAAAAGAAGGTTTTACCCCCTTTTACGATTTCTACGCCTGAAAGGTCTATGTTTCTTGAAGTAAGTAAGTCAAAGTATTTTTGAGGAAAATCGTCACCGACTACAGAAACGATAGCGGCATCGACATCAAATTTTGAGGCCGCAAGGCCGATAAAAGTCGCGGCACCACCTAGTATTTTATCTGTTTTCCCAAAAGGAGATTCAATGGCATCGAAGGCTAGGGAACCCACAATCAAAAGTTTGCCCATTCAATTTGAATTTTGCTGCAAATATATGGCGATTTTCTAGAACTATTTCCTTCCAAAATCAGCAGGTATTTCCCCCCATGCTTTTGTTTCCCATTTAACGATAGGTGTATTGTAAGAATTTGTTTTCAACCACTTTTCCGCGCGGGCCACAAGTTCAAAAACCGTTTTATTTTTTGCGTTGGGTTTTAGCTTGGTCTTGCAAGCTTTTTTTCTTACCCAACCCATAGCAATACGAGAGTCTGTGTAGATAATACGATCACTTTTTTGCTCTTTAAGAAATGCGAGACCGTGCACCAAGGCCAGAAACTCACCTATATTATTGGTACCTTCTTTAAAAGGGCCTTGCTTGAACAATTTTTTTTTGGTTTTGGTATCTACCCCTTGATATTCCATCACTCCAGGGTTTCCACTTGAAGCCGCGTCCACTGAGATAGAATGCATATTAGGTTCACCAATTTTCAATAATTCTTCAGGTGTAAGTGAGGGCTTCCCTTTTTTTGTTCCTTTATACTCGAGGTAGTTTCCGTTAAAAGCTTTCTTGGCTTCGGCAAATGTGGAGAAAGATTTATACTCTGCCCCTTTTATTCCGGTTATCTGTGCTTTACAATCATCCCAAGATTCGAATATACCGGGGTGTTTTCCTTTCCAAACCACGTAAAACTTTTGTTTTTTAGCCATTTTTAAGCAGTATATTTTCTAATACCTTCGGAAAATGCTCATACTCCAAGGCCTGTACTTTTTCAGCTATCTGTTTTGGAGTATCATGAGGTGATATATTTGTTTTGGCTTGGTGAATAATGCCTCCTTCGTCATAATTCTCGTTTACATAATGAATGGTAATTCCGGTTTCGGTCTCACCATTTTCTTTTACTGCCTCATGAACTTTAGTACCGTACATTCCTTTTCCACCATATTTAGGTAGCAACGCCGGATGTATGTTTACAATCTTATTTGGGAAGGCCGTAACCAGTTCTTGGGGGATTTTCCATAGAAAACCGGCCAAAACGATTAAATCTGGGTTTTGTGCTATCAAAAAATCAAAAACAACAGAAGTATCTAAAAAAGCAGTTTTGTTAAAATAAAGCGCAGGTACCTTTAGCTTTTTACAACGCTCCAAAACATAGGCCGTGTTTTTATTGGTAAGTACGGCCGAAACGGCTACCTGTTCATGTTTGCCGAAATATGTTATGATATTTTCAACATTAGATCCTGATCCAGAGGCGAGTAGTATAATGCGTTTCATCTAGTTCATAACGGGTTAAGGTCAGCGCTTAAAACAAACGCTAAATTAAGTTTGTTGAACTTAAAATCTGTAATTTAAGGCACATTTTATCGACAAATGAGGTATTTAATCCAAAGTTTTATATTTTTGCCCAGATTAAATTTTTTAAAACCAATATAATTATGTCAGACATTGCATCAAGAGTAAAAGCTATCATCGTTGATAAATTAGGTGTTGATGAAAATGAGGTGGTACCTGAAGCAAGTTTTACCAACGATTTAGGTGCAGATTCATTGGACACTGTGGAGCTTATTATGGAATTCGAAAAAGAATTCGATATTCAGATTCCAGATGATCAAGCGGAGAACATTGCAACCGTTGGTCAAGCAATAAGCTATATAGAAGAAGCTAAGTAATTTTATGATATCTTACTAAAGATTGTAAATTATCCATGTGGTAATACCCACATGGATAATTTTTTTTAATTTAAGGCGAAATAGGTTAAAAAAAAGTTAGTTCTATGGAATTAAAGCGAGTTGTCGTTACCGGATTAGGGGCATTAACACCCATCGGAAACAATATACAAACCTATTGGGACGGACTAATAAGCGGAAAAAGCGGTTCGGCCCCTATCACGTATTACGATACGGAAAAGTTCAAAACAAAATTTGCCTGCGAACTTAAAGATTACGACCCATTAAACTTTTTTGATAGAAAGGAAGCTAGAAAGCTAGACCGTTTTGCGCAATATGCATTGGTTTCTTCAGATGAGGCTATTGCAGACTCTGGCCTAGATTTGGACAAGGTCGATAAGTTTAAGGTCGGTGTTGTATGGGGCGCAGGAATCGGCGGACTGGAAACCTTTCAAAATGAGGTGATGAATTTTGCCGCTGGTGATGGCACACCAAGATTCAACCCCTTCTTTATACCTAAAATGATTGCGGATATTGCCCCAGGTAATATTTCAATAAAACATGGCTTTATGGGGCCAAATTATACCACGGTTTCGGCATGTGCCTCATCTGCAAATGCGATGATAGATGCTTTAAACTACATACGTCTAGGGCATTGTAACGTAGTGGTAACAGGCGGTAGTGAAGCCGCTGTAACCATTGCCGGTATGGGTGGGTTTAATGCGATGCATGCTTTATCAACAAGAAATGAGAGCCCAGAAACGGCCTCAAGACCTTTTGATGCAACCAGAGATGGCTTTGTATTGGGAGAAGGAGCAGGTGCCTTGATTCTTGAAGAATATGAACATGCCAAAGCAAGAGGCGCAAAAATTTACGCCGAAGTTTTAGGCGGAGGCCTCTCAAGTGATGCCTATCATATGACCGCTCCACACCCAGAGGGTATAGGAGTAGTTAAAGTAATGGAAAACTGTTTGGAAAATGCAGGTTTAAAACCAGAGGATGTAGATGCAATTAATACCCATGGCACCTCCACACCTTTAGGTGATGTTGCCGAATTAAAAGCTATTTCGAAGGTTTTTGGTTCTCATGCACCGAGCATAAATATTAATTCTACAAAGTCTATGACCGGGCATCTATTAGGTGCTGCCGGAGCCATTGAGGCCATAGCCTCTATTTTGGCTATGAAACACAGTTTAGTGCCACCAACGATAAACCATACGACTGTCGATGAAAATATAGACCCTTCATTAAACTTAACGCTCAACAAAGCTCAAGAGAGAGAGGTCAATGTTGCTATGAGCAATACTTTTGGTTTTGGTGGACACAATGCTTGTGTTTTGTTCAAAAAACTGAGTTAATAATACTTATGAAATTTTATTCCAAAATATTTAATTCCCATCCGAATACGGATGGGGATTTTTTTTTGGGAATGAAAGCAATTTTAGGATTTGCACCTAAAAATATCGGATTTTACAAAAAAGCATTTCTCCATAGATCGGTAAATAAAAGAGATGACGATGGAAATCCAATGAATTATGAAAGGTTGGAGTTCTTAGGAGACGCCATGTTGGGAACCATAATTTCAAAACATCTCTATAATGAGGTGCCAGAGGGTGACGAAGGTTATTTGACCAAAATGCGTTCTAAAATTGTTAGTAGAAAACACCTGAACGAACTAGGCAAAGACCTAAATCTTTTAAAATTTGTCGAAAGCCGTATTCCAAAGTCCCACTTTGGAGAAAATATTCATGGAAACGTTTTTGAAGCTCTAGTCGGGGCCATCTATTTGGATAAGGGGTATACCTATTGCGAAAAGTTTATCCAAAGTAGGGTAATAGAACCTTATGTTGATATAGAGCAGTTGGAAGGTAAGGTCATAAGCTATAAAAGCTTGGTTATAGAATGGTGTCAAAAGCAGAAAAAAAATTTTAATTACGATGTGTACGAAGACACAGGTAATGATGCTTTAAAACATTTTGCGGTTAAGCTTAGCATTGGCGAAAAAATTATGGCCAAAGCTAGGGCAACATCTAAAAAGAAAGCAGAAGAAAAAGCTTCGAAAAGAGCCTATTTTGCTTTGCAAGATAAAATAGATAATCCTTAAAAAGGATAAAAAAGAGCAAACTCAAACGTTTTCGTTGGTTTTTCCACCTGTAAAGCTCCACTACAACTAGGCTGATTTATGTTTTAGTTCTATATTTACAATTCGCTTAATTTTAATGGTAACAACGCACAAGATATCGGCAGAACTGTATGACGATTCTTTTAAACTCATTGCTTTGCATTGTGGTTTAGAAAATTACGCAATGGCTTATCATTTAAATAAGTCTGCAAATCTAAAGTTGGTCAGATGCGAGAAAGACCTAGATGTGTCTTCCGCCACTTTTCCAATATATGAGTGGAAGGATGAGCTAAATGATCATTATTGGACTCTGGTATGCAATACAGTAACAGAAGAAAAAGAGAGTGAATCTTTAGGTCTTTTCTCTAATGAAAAAGCGATAAATACATTTCACCTTGTAGCTGAACGTAAAGAGGTTGATTACTTTTTAAAAGTGGAAGCAGAAAATAATGCTGTAATAACGGAAGCCGTAAAAAAAATAAATTCGATACCTAAAGTAGTCACTGCCTATAGCCTTGATATTACTTCTTTAAAGTCGAAAAGAAATTTAATTTTCTAAAAAATGCCAACTAAAAAGAAAACAAAAATAGTAGCAACCCTAGGGCCTGCTACAAGCAACAGAAAGGTTTTGAAAAGCATGATGGAAGCTGGTGCAGATGTTTTTCGCATCAATTTTTCCCATGCGAATTATGATGATGTCATCGAACGCATTAAGATGATTCGAGAACTGAATGAAGAAACCGGCAAGCACACCTCTATTTTAGCGGACTTACAGGGTCCAAAACTACGCGTAGGTGTAATGGGAGGAGAAGTTGTAGTTGCACCTGGAGACGAAATTTCTTTCGTTACCGGCAAGCCCTTTGAAGGTAATGCCGAGCGAGTGTATATGAACTATGAAAACTTTCCTAAAGATGTAAAGGCGGGGGAGCGGGTTTTGCTAGATGATGGTAAACTAATGTTCGAAGTGGTATCCACCAATGGGAAAGATGAGGTTAAAGCCAAAGTGATACAGGGAGGACCATTAAAATCTAAAAAGGGAGTAAACTTACCTAATACCAATATCTCTTTACCAGCACTGACGGAGAAAGACGTAAAAGATGCCATTTTTGCAATCTCTCAAGAGGTCGATTGGATAGCGCTGTCTTTTGTTCGTTTTAGTCAAGATTTGATTGATCTTCAAAATATAATCAAAGAGCATTCAGAACATAAAATTCCGATTATCGCCAAGATTGAAAAACCGGAGGCGGTCGAGAATATTGAGAAGATTGTTGCCTATTGTGATGGTTTAATGGTAGCCCGTGGAGATTTAGGGGTTGAAGTCCCTGCACATGAAGTACCATTGATTCAGAAAAAATTGGTGTTGACCGCAAAAAGAGCGAGAATACCCGTAATCATAGCAACCCAGATGATGGAAACTATGATTACCAGTTTAACCCCTACCAGAGCCGAGGTGAACGATGTTGCCAACTCGGTCATGGATGGCGCTGATGCGGTTATGCTCTCAGGGGAAACTTCAGTAGGCAATTATCCAGTGCAGGTTATTGAGAAAATGACCAGTATTTTAAAGAGTGTTGAAGCATCTGATTTAATATCTGTACCACAGAGTCCTCCGCACATTAGAACAAAAAGGTATATTACAAAATCTATTTGTTATCATGCTTCGTTAATGGCCAATGAGATTCAGGCAGAAGCTATTTCTACATTAACAAATAGCGGGTATACAGCTTTTCAGATATCAGCCTGGAGACCTAGTGCACATATTTTGGTTTTTACCTCTAATCGGAGAATTTTGACCCAGTTAAACTTACTTTGGGGTGTTAAAGCGTTTTTCTATGACAAGTTTGTGTCAACAGATGATACTATAGAAGATGTGAATAAGATTGCTATGGACCGCGGGTTTTTGGCTGCAGGTGATATGGTCGTTAGTCTTGCTGCTATGCCAATAAAGGCCAAAGGTATGGTTAATACCTTAAGGGTTACAGAAATAGAGTAGTTTAAGCCACTTCTCTTTCAAAGGCGATGAAATTTACAACCTTGCCATTAACATCTTTAATGGGAGCTCCCTTTATCCAACAGTTATAGGTTGAACCGTCTTTTCTATAGTTAAGAATAGTAGCTTCAAAAGGTATTTTATTTTGAACGGCTTCTCCAATTTTCCGAGAAGTTTCTTTGCAAGTAAGTGTACCTTGAAACAATTTTGGCTTTTTGCCAACCAACTCTTTCGTTGTGTACCCATTCATTTTATGAATATTTTGAGAAGTATGCACAATATTCAAAGCCTCATCAGTAACTACGACAACATGGTTTTTGTCTAAAATTTCATTTTTAAATGAAATCGAAGTTTTCCATTTGTTCGCCTCGGCTAACTTTTTGAATTGCGTAATGTCGTTCAACCCTTCGCAGGTAGTTTTAAATTGCTCGGCAAACAAATCCCA
Source organism: uncultured Croceitalea sp. (assembly GCA_937969515.1). Classification (GTDB taxonomy): domain Bacteria; phylum Bacteroidota; class Bacteroidia; order Flavobacteriales; family Flavobacteriaceae; genus Croceitalea; species Croceitalea marina. The sequence goes on from CALBVX010000080.1 coordinate 7,072, forward strand.
TGTAGTTAAAGGTAGCGCAGTAAAAGTCTGTTTTTGATAAAAATCATGCGCCGCTCTGTCGTAATGTTGTATCTCTTGCATGCTCAATACTATGAAAACTTGGAAACTTGTTAAAATTTAAAGCAATGATTAACGTTTCTGTTCAATTTTTGGCCGGTAAATAGGCATAAACCTGCTGTAAGAATCAACAGAAAAAATGGACTAAAGAGGTAATTCAAAGAGAAAATCAACTATGAAACTGGAGTTTAGGGAAAATAAATTGGATGCCATACTGGGTTTGACCGATGATATAAAAAACAATGAAAAGCGATTTTCTTCGACCGAAAATACTATTAAGTTACTTTGGAATAGAAATGAGGAAGCTGTTCAACTTCAAGTAGATGGTATAAGTTTTGAGCTATTGCCGAATCAGATTGTGACAACTACTTATTTACGGCATATTTCCTTTTCACAATCTGAACTTCCAATAACAGCTTTTCTGTTCAATAGAGAATTTTACTGTATATCTGATCATGATGCCGAAGTTTCTTGTAATGGCATTTTGTTCTTTGGAACTCAAGACTTACCCATCATCTCCATTCCTGAAGAACAACAAAAAAGATTTGATGCCCTGTATGAGGTTTTTGTAGAAGAATTTTCTACACCAGATAAGATACAGGGCGATATGCTTCAGATGATGCTTAAAAGACTTATTATTATGAGTACTCGCCTTGCTAAAGAACAGCTTATTGTAAAAGAGCTCAATAATGATCAAATCGATGTTATTCGTAAGTTCAATTATTTAGTAGATATTCATTATAAGACTAAAAGAAAAGTTAGTGATTATGCAGAACTACTTTTTAAATCGCCTAAAACACTTTCTAATCTCTTTTCCATCTATAACCATAAATCTCCACAACAAATTATTTTAGACCGATTGGCACTAGAGGCTAAACGACTTATACATTTTACCGACAAACAAAATCAAGAGATTGCATACGATTTGGGGTTTAATGACCCCGCACATTTCAGTCGTTTTTTTAAGAAAATGACACTTTTGACTCCCTCTCAATACCGCGAAAAGGCTGAAATAAGCTCTTAAGGGAAATTTGGGCAAGCAGTCGGGAAATACCTGCTAACACCTACCTCTTCATTTGCTACATCTTTGCTGTGTAATTAAAAATCAATAGCGATGAATATAGCACAGAAATCGATTTTCAATCTAATTGAAATATTTAGAAGCTCAAAAAGAGCTGCAATACAAATCGTTTCAAATGAAGCGCATTGTGAACAAAAACATCATCACGATTTTTATTGTGATGCCGAAAAACCATTTGTAGAACAATTTAAATAAATAGTATTATGAGCACATTTAATGTACCTAAAAGAGAAGAAGTAACACGAAATAATCAAGACATTTTTGACAACCTAGAAAAAGCGGTTGGGTTTGTACCCAATTTATTTGCGACCTATGCGCATTCTGAAAATGCCTTAGCGAACTACCTTAACCTTTCAAACGCGAAAACATCATTAAAAACAAAAGAAAAGGAGGTAATCAATTTAGCTGTAAGTGAAGTAAATAACTGTGTTTATTGTCTTTCTGCACATACGGCGATTAGTAAAATGAACGGATTTAGCGATGAGCAAATACTAGAACTAAGAGCGGGTCATGCATCATTTGATGTTAAGTTGGACGCCTTGGCAAAGTTGGCTAAAAACATTACTGAAAATAGAGGAGCCACTGATACGGCCGTATTGGAAAACTTCTTTGAAGCTGGTTGGACAAAAGAAAATCTTATAGACACTATAGTATTGGTCGGTGATAAAACCATATCTAACTACATCAACAATACAACTGAAGTACCAGTTGATTTTCCCGTAGCACAACCCCTGGAAACCGTAATAGCATAATTAAACAACAATAGTAAAAACAAAAAAGATGAAAAAAGTAATAGCAATTTTAGTTCTAGCTGTAGGAAGCGTATTTACAGTAAATGCCCAAGACAAAATGATGAAGGATAAAATGGTTGACAAAGCTGTTAAAACCATTGCCTTAGAACAAACCGAGGGTGAATTTACCCAAAAACAAGTGACAGTATCTGCAGGTACTTATGTGTTCGAAATTGCCAATAATGGCGTTGACCACAATGTAGGTTTTGTATTGGTTGAGAAAGGTAAAGATATTAGCAAGCCCGAAAATCACATTCAAACTGCCTATGTTACGGCACCGGTGGGGACGAACTCTTCACAGACATCAAAACCAACTACCTTAAGCAAAGGGGAGTATGTTTATTTCTGTCCGTTGAACCCAACAGCTACAGACAATACCTTGATTGTAAAATAAGTAAGTGTTTATTATTTTAAAAAGCCCTATAACTTTAATGCTTATAGGGCTTTTTTTGATTAATATATGAGCGCATCATCCATTTTGTCTAAATTTTTTTCTATTAATTTATTGTTTACGGATGCATATCCCATTACAAGACCTGACTTTGATGTATTTCCTAAAAAATATTTGCTGTAAGGATGTGCAGTTATACCAGCTTTTAATAAGTCTGATGCAATTTTTGTATCATTGACCAACTCATTACTTTTTGCTATGACATGTAGCCCTAAGGGTTTGGTATCGATAGTAAAATATTCTGAGAACTTTTTGGAAAATATTGAGGAGAAAACTTTCTTTCTGTAAATACTAGCTTGTATTAAGTTTCTAAGATGTGAATTCAAATACCCTTTTTCAATAAAAGAGTTTAATATTTTTTGCGCAGAAGGAGGCACAAACCGACTGGACTGTTGGTAAACGGCATCAATATAATCCAACAAATAATGCGGGACAATCATATACCCAATTCTAATGGAAGGGTGTAGTAACTTGTTAAAAGTTCCAAGATATATTACTCTAGACTGATTGTCCAAACTATAAATTGAGGCTAAGGGATTTTCCCAATTACTAAATTCATGATCATAATCATCCTCTATTACAAAAGCATTGTTTTTGCTGGCCCAATTTAAAAGACTCATCCTTCTTTTCATGCTCATCTTAATTCCGGAAGGATATTGGTTTGAAGGTGTAGTATAGACAACTTTTGGGTTTTTAGATAAAATTGAATCTACAGAAATACCCTCGCTGTCAACAGATGCGGGAAAAATATTTGCTCGTAAGCTTTTAAATAAATTGTATGCATGTGGGTAGGTGGGATTTTCAATAACGACCTCATTATTCTTATCGAGAATTACACTCCCCAATAGATACAGGGAATGCAAAGAACCAGTTGTAATAATTATCTGTTCTGGAGTACAATTAATATTCCTATTAATCCTTAAATAGTTGGAAATATTTTCTCTTAGGGATAAAAGACCGATAGTGTTTGAATATGATAGTTCAGATGATTTTATGGTTTTCCAGTAAATATTTGAAAGATGTTGCCATTTTTGGACAGGAAACAAGTCTAACGGTGGAAGTCCTGGCCTAAAGGCAATTCCCTTATCATCTTCTTTGTTCAGGAAAGAACTATTTTTTTTAAATGATTTACCATGTTTGGATATTGCAGGATACTTGCCTTTTACTCTAGGTTTTTTTAAATGGATATGAATTTTTTTGTTTTTAGAAGATGCCACAAAATTACCCGAACCAGGTATGGTATAAATATATTTTTCTATAAGTAATAAATCATAGGCTTTTACAACAGTACTCCTTGAAATCCCTAAATCTTGAGCCAATATTCTGGTTGGAGGGAGTTTGGTATTCTCTTTAAAGGATTTGTTGATGATTGCATTAGCTATTGCTTCATAGAGTTTTATATAGACCACATCATACTTTAAATTATTGTCAAAACCATAGTTGTATAGTATGTTTTTTATATTGTAATGCATAATTGGTATGGGCTATTTTTAAAAAATTGGTATGTGAATATAGTGCAATCTTCATTTAGTTTAGAATAAATTTTATCAATCAAATCTAAAGTTTTGGGAAAACTAGGTCTATTTTATTCCCTTTTATGTGTGTCTTTGCTATTGGCTTGCTCAGGTGTGAAAAATGTAAAGTTTGAAACACCGGTTGACACTAGCACTCGCCCTATTGTTAAACAAATAAAAAAAACCTATAAACTTGATCAGCTTGGAGTGTATGCAAGTAATGAGTTTGATGGGGCTAGGTTAAACGGATTCGAGATAAAAAATGACTCTACAGCAATTGCGATTATTAACCCAGAGAATATTCCAATAAACAATAGTGCTTACTATGCATTTAAACTTTGGGGAGATAAAGAGAAGCCCTTATATATAACCTTCAAATATCCTAAAGGATTTAAGCATAGGTATATCCCTAAAATAAAGCAATCTGGTTTTTGGAAGAAGATGGATTCCACTGCTATCTATATAAAGGATACAATAACAACGGTTAAAGTTAATATTGGGAAGACACCGATATTGATTGCAGCACAAGAAGTACAATCCTCTAAAGATGTAAAAAAATGGTATTACGGTCTTACTTCAGGAATATCCTATATTAATAAGAATATTATTGGAAAAACTGTACAAGGAAGGGACATCACGGTATTGGACATAAATAAGCCCTCTAACAAAAATAAGAGGTTGGTGGTTCTATTAACAAGACAGCATCCTCCCGAAGTTACAGGATACTTTGCATTTCAATATTTTTTGGAAACCATTTTAAACAACTCAAGACTTTCGAAAGATTTTTTGGATAGCCATAGGGTATTGGCTTTTCCATTAATGAACCCAGATGGAGTTGATATGGGGCATTGGAGGCATAATGCAAATGGGGTTGATACAAATAGAGACTGGTCCAAATACAAACAACCAGAGATTAGAGCGGTGGTGCGTTATATAGAAAATGTAAAGCGTAAAGAAAATATGGAACTTCTGATAGGGCTTGACTTTCATTCTACTTGGTATGACGTATTTTATACAAATAAAAAGAGGGAAGGGACCTCATCCCCCAATTTTATCCATGATTGGTTTGCAGCACTCGAAAAGCAAATAGATGGCTACAAGGTAAATGAACAGTCTGGAAATAGTAAAAAACCAGTTTCTAAAGGATGGTTTTTATATGGGCATAATGCCGTAGGGATAACTTATGAAATAGGAGATAGTACCCCAAAGACCGAAATAGAAAATATAGGAGTCATTTCAGCAAATGAAATGATGAAAATATTGCTTAAACAATAATCTAACTAAATCTCAAACTTTATGAAAAAAACCATTTTATTTATGATTTCTGTAATGCTGGCTTCTGCCACAGCAATGGCACAGCGCACGATTACAGGAAATGTTAGCGATGAAACCGGACCTCTTCCAGGGGCATCGGTGGTCGTCAAAGGAACGTCAAATGGAACCACATCAGATTTTGATGGAAACTATACTATACAAGCCAATGATGGAGAAACATTGGTCTTTTCCTATGTTGGCTACAAACCACAAGAAAGAGTTATCTCTAGTGGAGAAAGCACAATAAATATAACTCTGGTTGAAGATGCACAGGCCTTGGATGAAGTAGTTGTTACGGCATTGGGTTTTGTAGAGAAAAGGGATAAACTTTCATCTACGTACTCTAAGATAGATTCGGATAAATTGGTACAGCCGGTAGAGAACAAGATTATTGATGGTATAGCTGGTAAAGCGGCTGGTGTTACTATCAATGCAACATCTGGTGACCCTGGTGCAGGTTCGAACATTCAAATTAGGGGTACTAGCTCTTTGGGAGGTTCTAGCCAGCCTTTAATAGTTGTAGATGGTATTCCTTTAAATAATGATAATATTGGTGGGTCTGGTGATAGTGATGCGTCTGCAGGAGTATCACAACAATCAAGGTTGAATGACCTTAATCCTGATGACATTGAATCTTTTCAAATCTTTAAAGGAGCTTCTGCTGGAGCATTGTATGGTTCCAGAGCATTAAATGGTGTAATTGTGATTACCACTAAAAAGGGTAAGAAGGGAAAATTCAGTGCTTCTTATACCAGTGGTATATCCATAGATCAGATATCCCTAAAACATCCATTGCAAACAGCTTTTGGGCAAGGAACAAACGGAAATTATAGTCCAACATCAGCTTTTTCTTGGGGTGATCGTATTGCTGACAGATCTGGAGCCGCCGATGTAGTTGATACTTCAGGGCAGTTTTTTAGATCGTCGGTATCAGATAATATTATTTATCCTATTGATGAAAAGAACTCGCAAGAAGTCTACACCAAACGTAACTTTGATCAGGTTTTTGGCACAGGAATTGCCTACGATAATAGATTTACTATAAGTAACGGAGGTGAAAAAGGAACTTTTTATCTGAGTGGAGGCAATGTAAGCCAAAATGGTATTATAGAATCCAGTTTTTATAAGAAAACAAATTTTACGATCAATACCACACAAAATCTTAGTGATCGACTTTCCACTAATTTCAAGGCAAACTATGTACACACAGGTTCTAATAGAACACAACAAGGATCAAATACGGCGGGGCTTTATTTGGGTCTTTTAAGAACGGCTCCAGATTTTGATATCACGGATTATAAGGGTGATTATGTAAGTAGTTCAGGCGCAGTTACACAGTCAAGGCATAGGTCTTACAGAAGATATCTAGGAAATAGTGATAATGCAATTTATAACAATCCTTTATGGACGGTAAACGAACAATTGAGCTCTGCCAATTTAAATCGTTTAATAGGAACAGGAGAGGCCAATTACAAATGGAATGACAATATAAGCACTATTTTACGTGGTGGGGTAGATTTTTATGTAGATTCACGGGTGTATTTTTTCCCCTATTATACTGCCGGTTCTGCAAGAAGATATGGTTTAATTAATGATGAAACTATAAATAACCAAGAGTTTAGTTCTGACCTATTGACTTCTTTTAGACATCAACTTACTGAGAAATTGAACTCCAACATTATTGTTGGTTTTGGTTTAAATGATAGAAGAAGAAAAAGGAACTTTACCGAGGCGGATAACTTTATAGCCAACTTCAGAAAGCCGTTAGACCCTGTTGAAATTGCAGCTAAAGAGAATATTTCATCAGAAACTACAAGAACTAGCAGAAGAAATATAAGGTTTTATGGAACGGCTAACTTTGACTATGCAGACCAATTGATATTAACATTAGGGGGTGCTTATGAAAAACACTCTGTTTTGCCTAAAAATAAAAATGGTTTCTTTTACCCCAGTGCAGAATTGGGATGGACTTTTAGTAACTTATTTGAGGAAAGGAACAAGATTTCTTTTGGAAAACTTCGTTTAGCATATGGGCAGGTTGCAAACGTTCCAATTGCCCATAGGGAACAAACTGTATTTGAAGTTGGAAGTTTTTCTACTTTCTCCGATGCCATAGCATTGGAAGATTTTGGAGGTGGTTTCCAATTTGATGAACGTTTGGGCAATCCAGAATTGAGACCAGAGATTAAGACAGAGTATGAAGTGGGTCTTGATTTACGTTTCTTAAGAAATAGGATAGGCCTTTCCACTACATATTATCAGAATGAAACCACTGATGTTCTATTGGATATTGCTCTACCTCCCAGCCTTGGGTTCGAGGAAATATATGGTAACGGAGCAACTATAGAGAATAAAGGTATTGAAGTGGAGTTTAGATATGATTTTCTTAGAAAAGAAGATTGGAGCGGTTCGATAGCACTTAACTATAGCCGTAATAGAAACTTGGTCACTGAACTTGAGGGTGGCGGTGTTATTAATTTTACTCCTGGAAGTTCCATTCAATCTGTGGCTAAAGAGGGAGAGCCACTAGGTGTTTTGAGTACACAAGGAGCACAGCGTAATGATGATGGAAGCTTAATCTTGGATGCAAATGGCTTTCCGCAAGTTGATACTAGTGGCGATTTGATCGTTGGAGATCCAAATCCGGATTGGAGAGGCGGTTTACAATTTAATCTTTCCTATAAAAACTTAGCGCTTGCAGCTTCCTTTGATACTAGCCAGGGCAATGACCTTGCACAACGTACAAGATTTATTACATCTTACTTTGGAACACATGCAGATGTTGGGAAAACAATTACATTATCAGAAGATTTAGTAAACTATGATGGAGATGTAATTCCAGCAGGAACTGTTGTTAGAGGAAACGTTGGGAATTTTGGAAACGGTAACGTATTACTGGACGAAAGCTACTATAGAACACTGTATGGTTTTGGTGATGGTAAACTAAATGAGTTTGCTGTAAGCGATGGAAGCTGGACAAGACTTAGAGAACTCTCTTTAAGGTACACATTAAATTCTGACAGTTTTAGAAAAGCTTCTGGGTTAAGTTCTGTAGAGTTTACAGCTTCTGGTAGAAACTTGTATATCTGGACAGATGTTGTTGGGATTGATCCAGATGTAAATCAGTTTGGTGTAGGTAGAGGTAAAGGTTTAGATTATTTTTCTAATCCAGGAACAAGAACGTTCGCCTTTAGCATAAAATTCAATTATTAATAAAAAATGGATAGTAAGATGAAAAATATATATAAAACTTTTGTGCTGTTCACATTTTTGTTTGTCGTTACATCTTGTGATAATTATCTGGATGTAAATGAGAACCCCAACCAATTGGTCGAGGTGCCATCTGGGGCTCTTTTATTAAAAGGCACGTTATTGGCAAATGCACAAGTGCAGCAAGGACAGTTGGCAAGAACTTCAATGTATTATACCGGAGGACTTATTGGATTGAACCTAGTGCAACAGACATTGTACAACTATGATTATACTCCTGGAGATTCAGATGCGGTTTGGAGCCATATTTACAATGGTATTTTGGTTCAGAATCAAGAAATAAGAAGGGTTTCTCCAGATTTGGATTTGTTGCAGGGAATCATTGATGTTAATGAAGCTTTGGCTGTGGGCACAGGTGCTTCTCTATTTGGCGATGTCCCATATAGTACAGCAGTGCCTGAAAATCCCAGTCTTTCTTCTCCAGACCCGACCTTAGATGCCCAAGCAGATGTCTATGCAAGTATGCAAACCCTTTTGGACGCGGGAATTGGAAAGATTAACAACTCCACTACAGCTGTTGGAGATGAAGACATTTACTTTGGAGGAGATAAGACAGGATGGGTAGAATCTGCATATACCCTAAAGGCAAGGTATTATTTACAGACAAAACAATATGCCGAAGCGTTGAACGCAGTTGTAAACGGCATTAGTAGTGCAGATAATACCATGTCGTATAGGCCTATTGGAGAGGTAGATGGAAACAGTAACATACTTTTCAATTTTGTAAACAGTAGCAGGGCCGGTGACATGACCGGTGAAGGTGCTTTTTATAGAAGTTTGGTAGAACCAACAAGTACTGCTAGCAGAAATAATGCTAAAACAGATGAGACTGCACGTGCGAGTTATAGTTTTATCAGCGGTGATGGTGAGCAATCTAACGGCATTGATGATGCAACAACCCCTATGAAGTTGGTTAGCTATGAAGAGAATATTTTAATTTGGGCAGAGTGTATTCTAAGGGTTAATAATGATGCACAAGGCGCTATAGACAAGTTGAATGAGCTTAGAACATATCTGAATACAGGGGCAGCATTTAACCTTATTAGTGGGGATGAAACTTTTAACTATGAACCATATGTGCTTGCAGATTTCCAAGCCGGTGGTATTGAAAATGCTGATAATATTGATACAAATAGAGCAGTTTTAAGGGAAATTATTGAAGAGCGTTATGTAACTGGATTTAGCACATACATGCCATTTAATGATGCGAGAAGATTAAGAGCTACTGATTCTGATATCATTGTACCGTTCCCATTAAACAATAGTTCTACAGCTGTAAATCCAGAAAGGTTCTTATATCCTCAAGACGAAATTGATGGCAATGAGAATATACCTAGCCCAATACCAGACTTGTTCACACCTACACCTGTGAACCAGTAATAAGTGTTAATTGTATTGTTTGAGTTAGTTTTTAAGGCTGTTTAATCTTTTTTAAACAGCCTTATTTTAAGGATTTTACAATTATCACAATTTTTTAGTCCTAAATGCTAAACCATATGAGAGTTTTTATTAAAAGCTATAAGATGTTTTTGTGTCAGATGGGGCTTTTGCTCATAGGCGCAGTATTAATGCTATCCTGTTCCGAAAAAAAGTTGGAGGTAGACACCCTTATTATCAACGGAACCATTTTCAATGGTGAAATTATAAGTCCTGATACGACCCTTGTAGCGATCAAAGATGATAGAATAGTCTATTTGGGCAACAAAAACCAAGATTCATTTAAAGCCAATAGAATTATAGATGCCAAAGGTTTAATTGTCTCCCCTGGATTTATAGACCCCCACACACATGCTGATAGGGAATTAAAAGATCCTGAACTTTCCCATAATAAACCATTTTTATATCAAGGTATTACCACTGTTGTTGTTGGTAATGATGGTGATAGTTTTTTTCCATCAATAGAATACATAAAAAAATACCAGAGCCAAGGTATAGGAACCAATGTGGCATTATTGGCCGGTCACGGTACCATTAGAAAACGGGTAATGGGCAATAGTGATAGAAAGGCTACAAAGTTGGAGATTTCTAAAATGCAGGAACTTGTTCAAAAAGAAATGGATGCAGGTGCTTTTGGAATGTCTACTGGATTATTTTACGCCCCAGGGAGTTACTCTGATACAAAGGAAGTTATTGCATTGGCAAAAACAGTTGCCCAAAATAATGGTATTTATGATACCCATCTTAGGGATGAAAGCTCTTATACCGTTGGGCTAATACCTGCTATTGAAGAAGCCATAGAAATTGGAAGACAGGCAAGCTTACCCATCCATATATCCCATATTAAATGTTTAGGGGTTGATGTCTGGGGGCAAAGCAATTTAATAATTGATTTAATTGAAAATGCCAGAAAAGAAGGGATTGAGGTAAGTGCGAACCAGTATCCCTATGATGCATCCGCAACAGGGCTAAAAGCCGCCGTGGTACCAAGATGGGCAGAAAGCGGGGGAAAGGACTCTTTATTTATAAGATATGATAACAAGAGCTTAAGATCAAAAATTCTTGAAGAAACGAAGAAGAACATTGTCCGTAGAGGAGGGCCAGAAAAACTATTGATCGTTAAATCTGAAGATTCTGCAATAGTTGGCAAAAATCTTTTAGAGGTTTCAGAAATTTATAGAACAACTCCTTCTGAAGCGGTCTATAAAGCCCTAAAAACCGGTTATGTTCGTGTGGCATCCTTTAATATGAATACTGAGGACATCCACAATTTTATGGAACAACCTTGGGTAGTAACAGGTTCGGATGGTAACACTGGCCATCCTCGCAAGTATGGATCTTTTCCTAGAAAGTATAACAAATATGTAAGGGAAGAAAAGGTTTTAGGGTTATCAGCTTTTTTACAAAAAAGTACTTCACTAACTGCCGATATTCTTGGAATTGTCAAAAGGGGAAGATTAAAAGAAGGGAATTATGCCGACATCATCATTTTTAATCCTGAAACTTTTAAAGATATAGCAAATTACAATGATTCCTTTCAACTTTCACAGGGGCTGGAGTTTAGTTTTATAAATGGAAAATTAGTAATTGAAAAAGGAAAATATTTAGAAGTTCTGAATGGAATGGTCTTACATAGAACAGTTAAAAATCAATAAAGAGTCGAGATGAAAAAACTAAGTGTTTTACTGCTTGTTTCAATCTTAACCGTTAGTAGTTGTCGGCAAGGTGTTAAAGAAATTGCGAAATCTGGGGAGATAGAAAAGAAAGATATTGTTTCTACCATAATAACGGATTCTAGCAGTTTTTACTTCATCGATTTTAAAAACTATCCGGTCAAAGACAAGAGCCTGCCTATTGGAGTGTTCGATTCTGGTACTGGAGGATTAACAGTTTTAAAAGCAATTGTAAACTACGATGAAAATAATAATGAAAATTATGAAGTAGGAGGAGATGGAATTATCGATTTTAATAAAGAATCTTTTATTTATTTAGGAGACCAGGCTAATATGCCCTATGGCAATTACTCAAAGGAGAACAAAGAGAATCTTCTAAACGAACATATCATAAAAGATGTACAGTTTCTACTTGGGAATAAATATTATTCCAGCTCTTCCGACAAAACCATAGATACGGACAAACAATCCGTAAAAGCCTTGGTAATAGCTTGTAATACCGCAACTGCATACGGTAAGGAAAACATTGAGGATTTTCTACAAAAAGCAAACTCCAATCTAAAGGTCATCGGGGTAATAGATGCAGGTGTCCGTGGTACCTTGGCTACTATTAGAAAGGATGAAAATGTTATTGTTGGCGTGTTGGCAACTGCGGGAACTGTGTCTTCCAAAGGCTACAGGAACACCTTGTTAAAATTAAAGGAAGAAATGGGCTATACCGGAAATATTGAGGTGTTCTCCCAAGGGGGCGTTGGAATAGCTGAAGCTGTTGATGAAGATCCTGATTATTATGACAAGAATTTGAAAAAGGTTAGAAAAGGCTATAAAGGACCAAGCTTGGACGGGGATGTTTTAATAGATAAAACCTTATTTGATGTCTATAACTTTGATTTTGATAATTGTAAAATGTTATGCGATACGGAAAAGACTGATGATTGCTCTATTTTGCAAATAAATGATGCTAAAAACTATGTTCGGTACCATTTAGTTACTCTAATGGAAAAAATTAGAAAATCTGGAACCAAAAACAAGTTAAAATCTATCATTTTGGGCTGTACACATTATCCATATATGACAGACGAAATTCAGGTTGTCCTGAACGAACTTTACAACTACAAGGGTAACGATAACAACTATCTGTATAGAAATTTTATGCTAGAAAACATAAATCTGGTAGATCCAGCCGTGGATACCGCCAAAGAACTGCATGAATATTTAAAGCAGGAAGGATTGTTCAATCCCAGGGGAGATATAAAAGAAAGTGAATTTTATATTAGCGTGCCTAACAAGGACAATGGTAATGTAAAAATAGATGGACTAGGAAGATTCCCTTACGATTACAAGTATGGCAGAAATGCTGGGGAAATTCAGGAATATGTTAAAATGGTTCCGTTTAGTAGGGATAATATTTCAGATGATATATTACTGCGCTTTCAGCAACAAATACCCTATGTGTATCAGTTGATGCAAACTTTCAACCAAAAAAACCTTAAAGCTCAAAACCTATCTGAGAAAAGCAAAATTTAAAATATTGTAACGATTTTAAAAGAGATTTAAGGTTACACTAATAAGGCAAGGGGAAAACACTTTGTGTCAAAGTGCAAAGAAAAGATTATTGGGCAATCAACGTTGCACTAGCAAATAAGGACGGGGCAACGCTTTTTGCCAAATGTATAGGCCAATCGTTTTTATGGAGATGAGTTTCAGTTATAGCACTTTCATAAAGTAAATAAATACCGCCAGAAATTTTTTCTGTTTCGGCAATAGAGATGTTGGCAATATTATCGCCCACAACTTCCCCTAAAAACAACAGTAATTCTTTTTTCTGTCTTTGAATAACGGCCAGAATTTTTTGGTTTTGAGGTGGCAGTTCCGAAAGGGTTTTAATGGCCCAGCAACCATGAAATTCACCTTCTCGATAACTGTTTCTTAGATAATCGAAAATACTTATCAATTGCGGTCTTCCTTTGTTGGCTTTGTCGGTAAATTCTTTTAGGGCGCCCAAGAATATTTTATGCCTTTGCTCTAAATAAGCAATGCAAATATCTTCTTTAGATTTAAAATGATGGTAAAGTGTCGCTTTTGCAATCTCTGATTTTGCTATGATTTCATTGATACCAGTGGCATTGTAACCTTGGGTATAAAAGAGTTTACTGGCAACATTGACGATATGTTGTTTGATATTGGTTTTTTGCATGATATAAAGATAATAAAGACTAGTCTGTCTAGGAAGAGAATGAATAAAATTTACTAATGAGAGAGGGTTTTATAGTATGATTTAGTGCCTTTAAAACTTTAATCAATTTTTAGGATATTAATTAGTACCTAATGCCATTTTCAAGCGTAGCTTAGCAATAAATTGTTGCTGTGTTTGTAGACCTATTAATGGCCGTGCTTTGGAGTATTTCTCCTTTTGGGGAATCTAAAGTTGGTATTCCCTTTGGTGTTGCGAAGGGGGTCAACAGCTATTTGGTTTTAGCGGCATGCTTTCTGGCCAATCTTTTGGTATTTCCCATAATGATGTTCTTTTTAGACTACATTAACCAAATTCTGGTCAAATGGCGGCCCTACAAGAGAGCTGCGGTATGGGTAGCCCAAAGAGCGAAACTGGGGACAAAGGACAAAATCAAAAAATATGGTTTTTTTGGGCTTGTACTTTTTGTTATGATTCCATTGCCGGGCACAGGGGTTTATGCGGGCACCATAGCTTCTTATCTATTTAAAATAGAGCGTAAAAAAGCGTTCATGGCCAATGCTCTGGGTATTTTTCTTTCTTCAGTGATTATTTGGTTTTTAACGGTATCGGTAAAAGGCATGTAGCTTTAAAAATCAAACTTCAATTGTACCGATAGCTGCTCCGTTTCTACCGCTGTTTCGGTCTTTTTTTTATCGGTATTTAAATTGGCCAATGAAATGCCTAACAAGCGCACAGAATTTTCAAGACTATCTTGGTACAACAACTCTTTGGCGGTTTCAAGAATAAGTTCTTTATCGGCAATAAAATAAGGCAAGGTTTTGCTTCTGGTCTGTAAGGTAAAATCACTGTACTTGATTTTTAGGGTAATGGTTTTTCCCGCAATCTTTGATTTTAGAAGTCTTCGCTCCAGCTCTATAGCAATATGCTCAAGGCGCTCCAACATAAAAATTTCGCTACTCAGGTTTTCTCTAAAAGTACGTTCTGCTCCGACCGATTTCGGAATGCGGTGCGGTTTTACCTCACTTAGATGAATGCCTCTAACAACATTGTAATAGTAACTACCACTTTTACCAAAATTGGCATCAAGAAATTCCAGGGATTTTTGCTTCAAATCCTTGCCAGTAAAAATGCCGAGTTTATACATTTTTTCAGCGGTAACTTTTCCAACACCATAAAATTTACGTATTTCCAAATCCTCTAAAAATGCAAGTACTTCTTCCGGATTTACGGTCTTCTGCCCGTTGGGTTTATTGTAGTCGCTGGCAACTTTGGCAATGAACTTATTTATTGATATTCCGGCCGAGGCGGTTAATCCGGTTTTAGCTAAAATTTTATGCCGAATCTCTTGTGCTATAAGTGTTGCTGATGGATTCCCCTTTTTGTTTTTGGTGACATCCAAATAGGCCTCATCTAAAGAAAGCGGCTCGACCAAATCTGTATATTCAAAGAAGACAGCTCGTACCTGTTGTGAGACTTCCTTATAACGGTCAAATCTGGGTTTTACAAAAATCAAATCAGGGCAATTACGTTGGGCAATATAACTGCTCATGGCACTCCGAACCCCAAATTTACGGGCTTCATAGCTTGCAGCTGAAACTACACCTCGTTTAGAGCCTCCGCCAACTGCAACAGGTTTTCCCTTTAAATCTGGATTGTCGTGCTGTTCTACCGATGCATAAAAAGCATCCATATCTACATGAATAATCTTTCGAAGTGGAAAATCGAACTCCATACTTCAAATTTAGGCTATATTTAGGTGGATGAAAACAGCAGAAAAAACGGCAATTGTGTTAGGTGCTACGGGCTTGGTCGGAGGTATTTTGTTAGACCTTCTTTTGGCCGATACACGCTATAAAAAAGTTATTCTTTTTTCAAGGCGTTCGGTAAATAAAGACAATCCCAAGATAACGGAACATATTTGTGATTTATTAGCCTTAAAAACCCAGAAAGAACACTTTAAGGCCGATGAAGTTTTTTGCTGTATAGGAAGTACCAATGCAAAAACCCCCAATAAGAAACGTTATAAAGAAATTGATTATGGAATTCCTATAACCGCTGCGGAACTTTGTAAATCAAATAGAATACCTACTCTAATTGTGGTATCTGCTTTAGGGGCCAATGCTACAGGCAATATTTTTTATAGCCGTATCAAAGGTGAAATGGAAGATGAAGTTTTAGAGATTGATATACCGAAAACCCATATTGTTCAGCCCTCGATGATAGGGGGGCACAGAGATGAAAAAAGACCTCGCGAGTATGTTTCAAAAAAATTGATGTCTGCCTTAAACTTTTTGTTTTTAGGCCCATTAAAAAAGTATCGTGTCATACACCCGAAGACTATCGCGCTTGCGATGCAATGGTTGGCCAATAATGATTTTGACAAAAAGAGGATTCTTTCTGACGAACTTAAAGAAATTGTCAAAAATGGATGATACAGAAATAGAAAGGAAGTTTTTGGTCAGGTCTAGCGCTTATAAAAATGAGGCTTCTTTACATACTCGAATTGTTCAAGGGTTTTTAAACACGCATCCCGAAAGAACTGTTCGCGTTCGTCTTAAAGGAGAGAAGGGCTACTTAACTGTTAAGGGAAAAGGAAATGACTCAGGCACCACTCGTTTTGAGTGGGAAAAGAGTATAAGTAAAGAAGAAGCGGATAATTTATTGAAATTGTGTGAGCCTGGCATT
>CALBVX010000081.1 GCA_937969515.1 uncultured Croceitalea sp.
ACCGGAATGCCATATACCTTCAAGACGATGACCTCTAGTTCGCACGATTAAAGGTGCTTTTTGCTTACCTGCCGTTCGGTACAATAATGTGGCCAAATCATCACTTAAGGTTTGCAGTCCATACATGATGTAGTCAAGATACTGTATTTCTGCAATAGGGCGTAAGCCTCGCATTGCAAGACCGATGCCTTGGCCTATTATGCTAGATTCACGAATACCGGTATCCGCTATCCTATATTTTCCATATTTTTCTTGTAGGCCTTCAAGGCCTTGATTAACATCGCCGATATTACCCGTATCTTCACCAAATACTAGCGCTGTTGGATATTTTTCAAAAAGCTTATCAAAATTATCCCTAAGAATTACCCTACCATCAACTTGTTCCGCATTATCTCCATAATTGGGTGTAATTGCTTTTACAGTGGTTGCATTTTCTTCGAGTTCAGAATATAAATGTGAGCTAAATGCCGGTTGCGTGGTATCCATAAAATTAGCTATCCAATTTTGGAGTGCTTTTTTCTCATGGGATTCTTCACCAATGACATAGCGAAGTACTTTTCTCGCGTGAGAGGCCAAATCTTTCTTGATGGGCTCTTCAATGGCAATTAAATCGTTCTTTATCTTGGTGATAAAGGCTCTATTTGGACTGCTATCGGCAACTTGACCAATTAGTTGAACCAAGTTTTTCTTTTCTGAAATATGGGGTTGTAGAAAAGCTGTCCAAGCGGTTTTTTTAGCATTTCTTACTTCTTGCTTTATCCTTTTTTCTATCGTTTTAAGTTCATCTTCATCAGCAATATTATTTTCAAGAATCCACTCCCTAAAACGTTTATTACAGTCGTTTTCGCGCTCCCATTCTAAACGATCTTGAGATTTGTAACGCTCGTGTGAACCAGATGTTGAGTGCCCTTGAGGTTGCGTAAGTTCCGTAACATGAATAAGGACAGGAACATGCTCTTCGCGGGCAATATCAGATGCATTTTCGTAAGCATGTATCAACGCTGTATAGTCCCAACCTTGTACTTTTAAGATTTCGAAGCCCTTTGCATTCTCATCGCGCTGAAAACCCTTTAAGATTTCTGAGATATCACTTTTTGTGGTATGGTATTCTGCAGGAACTGAAATGCCATAGGCATCGTCCCAAACGCTGATTACCATGGGTACCTGCATAACCCCAGCGGCATTCAAAGCTTCAAAGAAATGCCCTTCACTTGTACTTGCATTACCAATAGTGCCCCAAGCGACCTCATTACCGTTTTTTGAAAAATTAGAGGTATCAATTCCAGAAACATTCCGATAAATTTTTGAAGCTTGGGCAAGACCAAGTAGCCTTGGCATTTGACCTGCGGTACAAGAGATATCTGCACTACTGTTTTTTTGTTCGGACAGATTTTTCCAACTACCATCTTCATTGATGCTATGTGTCATAAAATGACCACCCATTTGACGCCCTGCACTCATGGGGTCTTTGGTGATATCGGTAGTTGCATAAAGACCATGAAAAAAGGCCTCCGGGTTCAAATGGCCTAACGCCATCATAAAGGTTTGATCCCTGTAGTATCCACTTCTAAAATCACCATTTTGAAAAGCTCTAGCCATTGCCAGTTGGGGCAATTCTTTTCCATCACCAAAAATTCCGAATTTCGCTTTTCCCGTAAGTACCTCTCGTCTGCCTAAAAGACTACACTCCCTACTGGTAACGGCAATTTCATAATCGCTCAAAATCTGAGCTTGAAAATCTACAAATGAAATTTCGCTATCAGTCTTAGGATTTGTTTTCATAGATACGGATTGATTTTTTGCAAAAGTACAAAATACTCACCTATTTTACTAACAAAATGGATTTTCAGAATTTACAAAATCACAAAAAAATGTTAGTAATACAGCGAATATGAAAAAATAACGTCATCTATTTAACTTTATTTTATCAATCTTTTAAAATTAAAACCATTTTCTGGTAAAAAGACCCGTAAGTGTTTTTGGGCTTATGGTGACTATAAACCTGATGCTTTGACCATAATCAGGTTGGGCTATTTCCCAACCTTTGTTGGAGTATAACGGAAAGTATAATTCAAAATAATCTGTTACCAGATTTAAACGAATACCAGAGTCATATACAAAACGGGCACTTTCACCTCTATCAGCAATCATTCCGATATCACCGTACAATTCTATCCACCTCCAAATATTAAAACTAGCATTTGTCGTTGCTATCCAATCACTGCCAAATTGGTCGTCAAATCGAGATTTAAAACCACCTTCCGCAATAATAATTTGTTGGCTGTAGATACCACTTCCCTCAGAACGACCTAGATACCCTAAGTCGAACAGGTAATCTGTAGGCCTGTCTAGGGCGTAACTGAAGAAATCTGAGTTGGTCTTATTTCTTATAAACTTACCGGCATAGAACCTGAGATTTAGTTGTCTATTGCTTTCATAGAGTTTACGGTATTCTAATTCTACGGAAGCTTTGGTGAACTCACTGGAATGCTGAAAATCTATTAAAGAAGACTTAAAATTGATAATATCATTGTCTACATTGAAATACCTTATGTTAAATACACTGTAGTCAGGATTGTTCTCTAAATCTAAATCGGCCTCGTTATTTGCCAAAACATTAGGGTCTATATTTCTAAAAACACTTCGGTGCCTGAAAAGTAGACCTTGTCTTTTATTTGAAATTAGATCATCTGGCCGCCACCCAAAGCTCATTGCAGGTGTAATTGTTGTAAATCTGGAATTTTCTTGAAAATGCGAGGTACTGGCACCAATACTGAAATTGGACACGTAATGCCCGCCTTTACCATGATATTTACGATATCTAAGACTGGTTTTACCTACCAAAGTACGTTCTAAAAAGGAATAGGTAGGTGACAGATCATAAACAAATTGTCTTTCTAAAAAGGTTTTATTGTAAATTCTTAAGCCGGGGGTTATGCCATCATATAAATTGAAGTTTGCTATTGGTACGTAAAACACCTGAGTATAGTATGGATCTTCGGTGTCTTTAAAAAAGCGGAACTGTAGCTTTTTGTTGCTTGAAAAAAAGCCGTTCAAAGTTTTCCAGTTGTCCCTTTGATTAAACTCGGGTATTTTTTGATCGTAATTCAAGACCAAACGATCTTCCGTAGTTCTTGGTATGGTAAATGTTCGCGAAGTATCGATATCACTGAACCAGTATTTAGATACTACAGAGTCTTTTTGAAGACCAAAAAGTGAAATAGGCACGTTAGTGCCTCTTTTGTTTTTTATGGTCAATGTGATGGAATCTTCGCTTTTTATTACGTTTTTGATCTTAAAGTCGATACGCTTTCTAGTACCTACATACTCCTCAAAAAACCACGAAATATCTTTACTCGTATTGGCTTCAAGAATGTCCCTAAAATCCCTGGCCTTTGTTTTGGGTTGTAATGCTCTTTTCTTAAAAAAAGATGAAATACTACTATCTATTTTTTCTTCCCCGATATATTCGGCCAAATAGGCCAAGCCTAGCCCCGCTTTATAACGGTTTGCTATCTTTTGATTGAATTTGATGAGTGAATCGTTTGGGGTAGTAAGCGCTTGATCAATGTTTTTTCTTGTCGAAAGCATTTGAAGTAAGTAGTACTGTTCGTTAAAATCCATTTTTGCCAAATGAAAACCACGAACACCCCAAATTCGAGAAAGTTTGCCGATCAGTTTTTGCTTTGGATAATTCTCCTCCACGTACTTGATCATCAGATAATTACTTATAGCATCAGAAACCCAGCGTTCTTGTCGGGGGTCTAGATATAAGGATTCTTTTAAAAAACTATTCAGGGTCGTTTTTAAGAACATCATTTCAAACTGAAATTGCTCTTGATAGGGCCTAACGAACGAAGGCAATTGATTTAAGCCGTAAAGTGGACTCTTATTATAATCCATTTCACTGACTAGAACTTCCTTTTGAGGATGCTCTCCTAAATGGTCATAAATAAATTTGGATACTTTTTCTATGGATAAGGCCTGTGAAATACCATCGTATTTTTTAGATTCTAAATCGGTTTTAACTGTTAAGTAGGAAGTAACGTGCTTAGTAAATTCTTTTGTAGGTGTAAGAATGATCTCGCAATTTTTACCGTTCGTTGCTTTAAGCGAAATTTGTTGTGCAAAGGAAATATCGGTTACTCTTGATTCTTTAAAATTTGAAGTAAGAAACAGTTTTTTCGGGAAAATGAGATTTACCGTTGTGTTGGTAAGCCCTGTGTAATTGTCTTCAAGGTTCTTATTCGAATATAATTTCCAATCCCCATCAAAAACAGCAGGATTCAGATACCAATCCTTCAAATAATAACCTCCGTCAGAATTGTAACCGTAAGGCGTAAAT
>CALBVX010000082.1 GCA_937969515.1 uncultured Croceitalea sp.
GCCGTCTGAACCCAATGATAAATCGACCTCATCCACACAACCAAAGATGAAAATGCTAAAAAACACTATTAAGGCTTTTCTAACCATATATTATTCTATCCAAAATTCAGGAGCTATATTAGAGCCAAATGCCCTACAGTCTACACAGCCCAAAGATTTTACCAAAAAGGGAGCTCCATCAACTTCTCCGTCTTCACCTACTTTTAGATAATTGTCATTTTCTGCGACATACCCGATCAAACCAGCTAGAATACCATCAATTAATGGAGAGTTAGATGTGCCGTCTATTACCACTTTACCATCTATTACCGTAGCATGGAATCCATCAGGATACAATTGTGGTTTACCTGCAGTTTCGCAATTAATTAGGTAGGGCGGCAACGGCTCATCGGGGTAGAAATCTTCATAGTTGAAAAAAATTCGTTTTTCAGTGTACGAGCTCAGTTCAAAATAGCCTATTACGAGAGCATTTCCATTTTCCTCTTTAAGATTTCCTTCTAATAAACCAGTTTGTGTATTGCTAAAAACACTTTCTTCACCAGAAAAATCATTTAAAGTGTTATAAAAAGAAGCAGCATTTGCATTGTGATGGTATTGTTTAACCAAAATACTATATCGTTGTGCGATAACTGGATTTTCATTACTCAGAAATCGTACCTCAAAACTTTCAAGATTATTACTATTTAAATTCTCCGTTGAAGTTAAAATGACCTCTCTTGAAGAATTGCCCGCATAACATATTCTTGCTTCTTGCTCCCTTGGAGCTACTGTTACCTCCCAACCGTCATTATCTTCGCAGAAAAAATCATAATCTATTACATCCCATTCAAAAGGGTTGAAATCAGGTGCTTCAATCTTATAAGTCTCATCGTATTCATATCTAAAATAATTAGGAGTAGCAGAGGTGTTTGAATTATTAACTTGAATAGATATGCCATCAATACCAGAATTATTTGTTATTCGTTCAGCCCGTAACTCATCTATTGCAATATTTTCAGGAATGCGCTCAAAATCTGATAAATATCTAGTATTATCCTGTGTTCTTATTTGCAACTGATATTGTCTTTCAGATAATAGTTGAATTGCTCCATTAGAGGTATATATTCCTGGCGAGACCTCACTAAAAACTATTGAAAGACCTATATCATCATTTAAAATGACCTCGGCACCAGTTTCAGGCTTAGGGTCTTCCTCGTTAAAAGCAAAGGTTCTGGTGAGCACAATGGACTGCTGAATATTTTGGTCGGTTAATCTCGCATCAACTACCAAAGCATCCGTAAAATTTATTTCAGCATCGACATCAAATGGTTCCACACAACCAGTTATAAGAATAACTAGCGTCAAAGAAGTTAGTATAATTTTTTTATAAATAGTCACTAAATATGGTTGTTTAAAATTTAAAATTATAGGTTATTGAAGGTATGGGAATTGCAAAAATTGAACTTTGCAAAGCTCTTACTTCACCATTATCAGTTACAAAAAATACCGAATACGGATTGTTTCTTCCTAAAACGTTATACACAGAAATGGTCCAAAAACTATGAGCCAACTTATTCTTTTTATGATTTCCCTCAATATTAACCCCTAAATCAAGGCGAAAATAATCTGGTATTCTAAATTCATTACGATTACTAAAGGCCACAAAATCAGCATTATTAAAGCGAAAAGTGCCTATTGGGTAGGTAACCGGTCTACCTGTCTGGTAAACAAAATTTGCTGAAAAACTGTAGCGTTTTGTTAGTTTATAATTGGCTATTAGACTTACATCATGTGGCTTATCAAAATTAGATGGGAAAAACTCACCGTTGTTAATACGTTCTTCATTAAACTCACTATCAAAACGATATAAAGATCTCGAATAGGTATAACCTAACCATCCATTTAACTTACCCCTGTTCTTTTTAAGCAAAAGCTCAACACCGTATGCTTTACCATCACCTTGCAATACTTCGGTTTCGACATTCTCGTTTAAAAATAAATCTGCTCCTGTTTTAAAATCCAAAACATTCTCCATTAGTCTATAATAACCTTCTAGACTTAGTTCATATTCATTCTCCTTTAAATTTTTATAGATACCTAAAGATGCTTGGTATCCTCTCTGCCCCTCAATATTCAAATCACTTAACTTCCAAGTGTCAATTGGTGAAACTGTTGTATTGTTTGATAGTGTGTGTAAAAACTGATAGGCGTTGTTCACGCTGGCTTTGATTGATAAATCTGGAGTTATCAGATAACGTGCCGATAATCTTAACTCGGGTCCTCCGTAAGTTTTGATGATTTCTCCACTACTATAAGCAACTGTATCTCTTACCGTTGACTCATTCCTAGGTTGGTTCTCATTATAACGACGTTGAGAGGCTTCGCCTAAAGCTGCAAAAAAAGCATATCGCAGGCCTAAATCAACCAAAAACCTATCGCTGATTTTTATTTCATCACCTATAAAAATAGCACCTTCTAGGGCTTGCTCTTTCGGAATTATCCTCGTGGCTACATCTGAATTATCTCCCGAAGGTTCAATTCTACCAGGGTTTACTGAATAATATTTGGTTGACAGTCCATAGTTAATAGTATTATTGTCATTAACAATAGTCTGCACTTTAAATTTTAAAGCAGTTTCATTAATACTATAGTCCAATTCAAAATCATTGTTTGATTCGCCGTCAAAATTAATCCCAAAACGATAATCACTATTCCCTACAAAAAGAGAACCATTTGTTCTATCACTTACTCGTCTGTTCCATCTAATTGAAAAAAGACGATTGCTATAATTGTACAAAGAGTCTGATGTAATACTAAAATTATCCCTACTATAATAGCCCGAAGCCATGATTTCATTCTCGGGATCTATCTTATTGTAATATTTAATAATCCCATCAAAAAATGAAGCTTCGCTATTCCTTAGTGATTCTTCATCCAAAGATTTTAGTATCCAATCTGCATATGCGCCCCTAGCACCCACTATAAGTGATGATTTGTCTTTCTCTAGAGGAACCTCTAAAGCCAAATTTCCGGTGACAGGACCTATTGATCCTTCCCCAGCAAGCTTTTCGACATTTCCATTTTTAGTTTTGATATCGAATACAGAAGAAAGCCGCCCCCCAAATTCAACAGGCATACTACCTTTATAAATATCAACACCTTTAGTAGTAAAAGGATTTAAAGCCTGAAAAATACCAAAGAAGTGGGTGGGGTTATAAATAACTGCATCATCAAGTAAAACTAGGTTTTGATCTGTTTTTCCACCTCGGACGTTTAACCCGGTGGCTCCTTCGCCCGCTGATGAAATACCAGGCAGGGCTTTTGCAACTTGTAAAATATCGCGCTCTCCAAGAACAAGAGGTATGTTTTTAGATTTCTCAGAATCAATTTGCTCACTACCTGTCATAGTATCCTCGACATTACTTGCCGCATCGGCCTCTACTACCACCTCTTCTAAACGCTCTAAGCCTTCTTGCAGCAATAAATTTAATTCTCCATCTGAATACATGACAACCTCTCTGCTTGAATCTTCAATACCCATAGCACTGGTAACAATTAGGTTATAACCAGATGGTAGTTCAAGAGTGTAATTGCCATTCACGTCAGTGACCGCAATTAAGTTAGTATTGGCCACCCGAATTGCCAGGTCTTGTATCGGTTCAGATGTTGAGCTATTAATGGCTTTGCCAGAAAGAATATAGGTAGCCTTAATAGAATTAGCTTCATTTGCCTTCCCTATTCTAACAATTTTAAAAGACTTTCCTTTTTGTCGAATTTCATCATCAAAAAAAGTCGGCTTTGGGGTTGAAAACGTGCCTTTCGTTATCGCAAGACTAGAAGAGTCTACGATTTTTCCAAAAAAATCTCTTGGAAGTTTATCATAAACAAGCGTATTCTCCAAAAGAAACACCCTTTTCTCATCTTCTAAAATATAAAAGTTAAGGGAAGTTTTAGAAAAAAGTTTTTCTAGAACATCTTCTAAACCTTCATTGTTAAACGATACAGACAAGCTATCTTTCTGAACCCAATTATCGATAAAAAAAAATTTATAATCGCTTCTAGATTCAAGATCTAAAATAATATCTTTTAGTGGTGAATTT
The DNA here is from genome assembly GCA_937969515.1 of uncultured Croceitalea sp. Lineage (GTDB taxonomy): Bacteria > Bacteroidota > Bacteroidia > Flavobacteriales > Flavobacteriaceae > Croceitalea > Croceitalea marina. The sequence continues at coordinate 4,080 of CALBVX010000082.1, forward strand.
TTATAAGTTCCAGATATATCATTCTTATCTTGTGAATGACACCAAAATCCCGTAAAAAAAACAAAAAAAATCAAGGCATAATGCCTTTGAGAAAAAGTGCAATATTTAGGCATGAAGTTGGTTGAATTAGCCTTTGTAAGATACAAAAGAAAGTGTATCAGAAAAAGAAAACTGCACGCATTTATTGATTTGGCATAAAAACGAGATGCGAACTTGTATTTTCTTTAATCTCTTCCTTATTCATCATCATTTTTCTAAACTCGCCCTTAACAAACATTTCTGCCTGATCTTTATAGTGTTTGCTAAAGGGGTTGCCTGACTGCCCTGTGGGTAAAATACTTATACTATTCTCTATATCCGAGAAATCTATGATGCGCCTTGTCGACGGTCCAGAACTAACTTTATAAAAACCAGTACTATCATAGGGAAAAGCCATATTATTAATTACTTCCCTTGTTCCATGAATTGGAAATGGACCTACATTAAAATATTTGCGTAAAGCGGCTACCTGCCCTATCGGATGACCATGCTCAATGGTATGTACCCTATCCCATGTCCATTTAGAGGGGTCTGGTCCAAAATCATTTTCTAGTGATTGCCAAGCTTCTGCAAATGATTTCAGTGCAATATCCCCTCGAGTTTCAATTCTATCTTTTGTGTTAATATTATCCCACCAAATACCTTCTTTGTTGCGTGTACCATTAGCTATATGCCGCTTTAAGATATGGGTTCCCAAAAATTGTTTAAATTTTTCTTCACCCAACTCATCTTCAAAAGTGTTTTTAAGCGCATAATACAAGCACCTGTGGTATATGGTAGCACTAACACTTTCCAATGGATAATTCCCTTTCCAATTTTTAAGTGCGTCAAGTTGTATCAATTGTTCTTCTGAAAAACTTGAGACATCAACAAATTTTCCAAATTCCGTTACAATTTCTGGATTAACTGAAGAAGTAACATCTAATATCATTTTACTTACTGCTTCTTTGTCCCAATCATCCTTTTCATCTAAAAGTGTAACTATGCGCTTTGCCCTATTTTCTGGCAAGTAATATCCTGGATAAAGCATGCCTGCAATTGAATCGGGCTGGTTGTTAGCAGAGTATACATAGTTCCAAGGTGGATTTATCGCCTGAGGGTTTTCTGAAAAATCTAAAAAACGTAGCGGTTCTTGTTTACCTGAAGTACCATCAAGAATAAATTTTGTCGAAACGCTATCTGGCATCTGATATAACTTCGCGGTAGCCCACCAAGCTACATTACCCTTAGCGTCGCCGTACATTACATTTAGTCCTGGTGCATGGATCTTTGGTAAGGCTTTAGAAAATTCATCGATATTTTTGGCATGGCTTATTCCATAGAGCGCATCCATAACTTCATTTTCTATCTTAGTATAAACCCATGACATGGCAACAGGCCGTTCCCCATTTATTTGATTTGCAATATTATTCAATACAGGACCATGTCTTGTATTCTTATATTCGAAAACAACATCTGACTCATCCTTTACTTTTATTGTTTTAGAAACGTACTCGTATGACTTCCAGCCAGATTCGGTTTTATATTGCGTACCGTCCTCCGGATTGGTTTCTTCATAATAAAAATCAATATCATCATTTTCAAACATGGTGAGACCGTAAGCTAAATTTCTATCATGTCCTAAAAGTGGAAAGGGAATACCCGCCATATGATACCCATATTTTTCATAAGTAGGAGTGCTTAGATGTGCCTCGTACCAAACCGAAGGTTGAGCAAAACCAATATGGGGGTCATTTGCTAGAATGACTTTGCCGTTTTTTGTTTTATCCGGCGCTAAAACCCAGCTATTACTGCCTACAAACTGCGGAATAGGTAGTTTTTCCAATGCCTCTATAACGCTTGCTGTTATAGTACTAGGGATGCTATTAGCTACTTTTTTATTGTAGTTTTTAATCCAAACAGAATCTTTGCCAGAGTTAGTTATCAAATCATTACTATACTCCTCGCCTAATTGATTTCGAATATCAGTCAACAAAGGGTCTGTCTTATGTGCCATAGCAAAACTAAAAGCCATATAACCCACTGCATTGTAAATATCTTCTAACGAAAAAGGAGTTTTATCTATACCTGTCAGGTAAAACTCAATGGGTGTAGGCCCGTCAGTTATAAATGCATTTATACCATCTAAATAAGCTTCGGACAATATGACCATTTCACTATTCTTATCCAAAGCGGCCACTGTCTTGTTGGTATGTTCATCAATGCCAAGGGAGAGAAAGAATTGGTCAGTGGTGACCAGGTCTTTCCCAAACACTTCTGACAACCCCCCTTTACCTACTCTGCGAAGGAGTTCCATTTGCCAAAGTCGATCTTGGGCATGTACATAGCCTAATGACCTAAAGGCGTCTTCTTCGGTCTCGGCATATATATGAGGTATGCCGTACGTGTCGTAATGCACATTTACCTCGGCCGATAGCATATTTAATTCTTTTACGCCCTCATAATCAGGCTTTAAAGAATTTATAAAGAAGAGGGATGCAATACCAAATAGTACCAACAAAGTCAGTAGTACCAATAGTACTTTCTTTAATATTCTCATGGAAAAGTTAAGTTAGTTGTGCCTTAAAGTTAAGTCATATTCTTTAAAGCAACACCATATCAATGCTTAGAAAGCAGATGTCTTTCGAGGCCCCTTTTCAACCAAGACTCATAGGTTTCAATATCAGTATATTGGATTGCAGAATTTAAAACCTCTAAATCTGGAGAAAGTAAAACGTAATATGGTTGTGATGCGGCGTTGAAATTAATCGTCTGAAAAGTGCCCCACTTCTGCCCTACAGTTTCTATGGTTTTTATTCTGCCCGATGTGTATTGAAAATCAAACTGTTGTTCTTTTGCAAGCTCCTTCCTATCATCTACATATAAAGAAATCAACACAAAATCTTCTTTCAATAAAGTATATATTCTAGAATCACTCCAAACATTTTCTTCCATCTTGCGACAGTTAACGCAGGCCCAGCCTGTAAAATCTAGGAGTAATGGCTTTTCGTTAGATTTTGCGTAGGCCAGGCCCTCCTCAAAATCCTTAAAACAGTCCAATCCTAAAGGACAGTCGGATTCCGTTTCATTTATACTATAAAAATCTGGGGGAGGAAAACCACTCAATAGTTTTAAACTGGCCATATTGAATAGGCCCAGTATTAAATATAGTGCAAATGCAGCACTTAACAATCCTGTCAGCTTTCTTCCTATTTTTAATTTTTGTTTTGGTCCATCATGAGTGAAACGAAAAACCCCAAAAAGGTATAGTGTTAGCAAAACAAATAGTACAATCCATATTCCTAAGAAAATCTCTCTCTTGAAAATTCCCCAATTACCTACTAAATCGGCGTTCGATAAGAACTTAAAGGCCAGTGCCAATTCTAAAAAGCCAAGAACCACTTTTACAGTTGTCATCCATCCACCAGATTTGGGCAGCGAATTCAACCATGCCGGAAATAAAGCAAAAAGGGCAAATGGCAGTGCCAAAGCCAAACCGAAACCAGTCATACCAAAAGAAAGATTTGTAGCAACGCTTCCTTGTGCAAGAGCTGTGCTTCCTAAAAGACCTCCTAGAATAGGCCCTGTGCACGAAAATGAAACTATGGCCAAGGTCAAGGCCATAAAAAAGATTCCAAAAACACCACCAACCTTAGTAGAAGCGGCGTCCATTTTATTTGCCCAAGAACTGGGTAAGGTAAGTTCATAATAACCGAAAAACGAAAAGGCAAAAAACACAAAAATTATAAAGAAAAATAAGTTAAGCCAAATATTGGTTGCTATAGTGTTTAGTATTTGAGAATCTACAGAATCAAACAAATGAAATGGTAAGCTCAGTAGAAAATAAATCAATACAATGAATAAACCGTACAATACGGCATTTGTTATTCCTTTTGACTTGTTTTTAGACTGTTTGGTAAAATAAGAAACCGTCAAGGGTACAAGTGGGAAAACACATGGTGTCAACAGCGCTATTAATCCGCCTAAAAAGCCGAGTCCAAAAACCATCCAAACCCCAGAATCTGATGAAGAACCATTTTTGTTGTCGGAATTTAAAAGCTCCTTATTCTTTAAATCAAGTTGTAAGGCTTCGGTCATCGCTAAGCTACGTGCATCAAGCTTCTGTTCGCTGGCAATAAATGTATTTCCATCTAAAGAAATTTCAAATACCTCTTGTTGTAACAAACAAACGGTTTTGCAAATCTGATAATTAAGAGTTATCAAAATTTGCTTTAAATCGGGTTTAAGGAGTCGTATTTTTTGCTTAAAAAGCGCTTTCTCTTTAAAAAATGTTTCTTCTACATCAAATACCTCAGTATATTTTTTATAGGTCTTGCCTTCTACCGTTTTTCCAATAAGTTCATAATCAACACCAGCACCTATAAAATCAAACTCACTTGGCATTGAACCTCCTTCGGCAGTATAAAGCGAGTAGATATACCATTCTTTATAAATATCTGCAGAAAATATGAGTTCATATTCCGTGTCTGATATTTTCTTTACCTCATGGTTCCAAACCGCAGGAGTATCATCTGATTGTGCAAACGCTAAACCAGAAATAAACAGTACTATAAAAACACTTAATCTTTTTAACTGTGCCATGTAATTTTCACTATTCGTTTTGTTTTGGGCGTGACTTTGAATCTTTCATCGGCTCTTCTGCCAATCACCCAAACGATGTTTTCATTAGAACTTAATAGCCATTGCTCATTCTTGGCTAAGAGATTTACTTTTTCGTCTTTAAAGTACTTCGACAACTTCTTTTTGCCATTCATACCTAAAGGATAAAAATAGTCGCCATTTTTCCACTTCCTTAACAATAACGGTAATTTTAACTTTTCCATATCGGCATACAGAATATTTTTGCCCGTTTCGGAAAGACTTGAAACTTCTTTGATTTCTAGTTTTAACGGAATCTCAGTTGAATTCGCAAAAGACGGAATCAAGTAACTTTTCAGGTCTTCATTTCTAATTGGAGTCAAAAAAAGATGCTTTCTATCTTTTAGTAATCGAAAGTCTTCTGATACGATTTCTTTTCCGCTATTAGCTTGCAAAAGGTGCTGTACATCTTTCCATGCGGTAAATCCAAATTCATTGAACAATAAATGCAAGTAAGCCCTTAATGGCCTTAATTCATTTAAATTTTCGATGGAGATTTTGATTTTATCATCCTCCTTTAAAAACAAATCCTTTTGCAATTTTACCTTGACATCATCTAGAATTGAAGACGAATCTAGAAGCTTATCTTGAGTGCTTAAAAAATTGTTTAAAAAATTGGCATTTGTTTCTTTTAACTCTGGCACAATCTTATGCCTGATTTGATTTCTTAAATATTTGATGCTGGCATTACTGCTATCTTCCCTCCATTTAATCTTATTTGAAGATGCATATTGCACTATTTCAGATTGCGAAAAGGGCAGCAAAGGCCGAATTATTTTTTTATTTTGATGGGGAATACCGGTTAAACCATCTATGCCTGTTCCGCGAGATAAGTTTATTAAAAAAGTTTCCAAGGCGTCATCAGCATGATGGGCCGTTATTACATACTCATAGCCCTCAGTTTTCAATAGGTCTTGGAACCATTCATAACGCAGGTTTCTTGCCACCATTTGAACGGAGCCACCTCTTAGTTGTATTTCGTATTCGGTATCAAAGGTTTTTGAATAGAAAGGAACCATAAGCTGAACGGCCAGCTTTGCTACAAAGTCCATATCTTGATTACTTTCATCGCCTCTTAAGTTAAAGTTGCAATGCGCCAATGCAAAATCGAAATTCAATTCACGCAATAAGTAAGAGAGCACTACACTATCCAATCCACCGCTGCACGCCAATAGTAATTTGGTTTCTTTTAAAAAGGGAAAAGTAAGCTCGATATGTGATTTAAAGTTTGCTAACACAATTCAAAATTAAGCATATCAATTGCTTTCAAGCACCTTTCGCATGGCCTTAGCCTTAAGTAAGCATTCTTGATACTCTTTTTCAGGTTCTGATTTTGCCGTAATCGCACTTCCAAC
>CALBVX010000083.1 GCA_937969515.1 uncultured Croceitalea sp.
GCACAAATAAGATATCTCCAGAACGTTTTTGGTGCCAACCATTCTGTAAAATATACGGAATACCTTTGGTATACTCATTTTGCCACATTTGGTAACCTGTGAAGGTTTTATCCATATCGTCATAACTCAATAATTCTTGTGCGATTTCTTCCTGCACCTCATCCAAATCCATATCTAGATTTGCAACTACCTTTGTATCTAGAAAAACTTGGTTGTTACTTATGTCCTTGATCAAATCCGTTGTGCCGTAGGTATAGGTCAAAAACTCGTTTAATTTGGCTTTGGTTTCTTTCCAATCTAAATAACCTGCAGGTATTTTTTGGTCGTTCAAATAAGCAGGAACATTGATAGCTCCATGATCTGCAGTTAAGAACACGGTATATTTTCCGGCTCCTACTTTAGTGTCTAAAGCATTTAGAAGTCTTGCCAAATCCAAATCCAACCTTAAATAGGCATCTTGAACCTCTTTGGAATTTACCCCAAATTTATGACCGATATAATCGGTGCTAGAATAACTGATCGCTAAAAAATCTGTTATGTTATCTGTTCCCAAACTTTCTTTTTCCAAAGCTTCGAGAGCAAAATCCGTTGTGAGGCTATTCCCCCAAGGGGTATACTTAATAATTTCAAAATCTTTGGTCTTATTTAAAAGATTCGGTGTGCTATGTGGAAAAGTCGGCGTAGTTTCTGTTTCGAACAAACCTTCATAATTATTATTATCAACACCACTCTCAACATAAAGGTTAATGTCCTTTAAGGTTGTCCATGCTTTTTTGTAGCTCTGTATTTTACCAGATGCATTAAAATCATCCACCCACTTTGGTAAGGTATTCATATAATACGAACTGGTAATCCACTTACCTACATCATCCCCTTCAAACCAATAGGCCGCATTCGCCGTATGCCCTCCAGGAAGTACCGCCCCCCTATCTTTTAAGGCAATTGCAATGGTTTTACCGCGCATTTGGGTATGCAATCGCAATTGGTCTGTAATTGTAGTAGTAAGCATGCGATGGGGTGACATTTTACCGGCATCAGAAGTAGTTCCTACAGAATTATAACTATCGTCCGATGCACAATATACGCTAGCATCTTTTTCTTTATCGTACCAATTATTACCAATAACACCATGTGAACTCGGGCTAGCCCCTGTATATACAGATGTATGCCCTGGACCCGTGCTTGTCGGGGCATAGTTAAAATGATGATTTTTTGCATTAAATCCTTGTTCTGCCAAACGTCTGAATCCGTCTGATTCATAATGATTCCAAAATCGCGTTAAATAATCATAACGCATCTGATCCACAATGATGCCAACAACCAACCTAGGTGCATCGGTAGTTTCAACGGGAGTAGTCTTTTTGTTTTTCTGTTTTCGTTGGGCATCAACCTTTAAGCATAAAATTAAAAGTAAAAAGGTGACGAAATAGGCATAATTTTTCATTGGTACCAGTTATTTAGCATGCAAAGCTATTGAATTCTTATGTTCAAAAAATTAAATCAAGGTTAAATACCATTCAATATTACTATTTTTACGTTTCTAAGTAGATAACCGTTCATGAACTACATCGCTGCCATTGGCAAGTACTTTATTATGGTAGGTGAGGTCTTTAAAAAGCCCACCAAATGGCGCATAATGAGGTCCTTAATTTTAAAGGAAATCGATGAATTGATATACGGTTCAATGGGCATTATCATATTTATTTCTTTCTTTATTGGCGGGGTCGTTACCATACAAACAGCATTGAATTTGAACAGTCCGCTAATTCCGAAAAGTCTTATCGGTTTTGCCACTAGGCAGTCTGTAATCTTAGAATTCGCACCTACTTTCTGTTCAATTATTATGGCGGGTAAGGTAGGCTCTTATATCACATCAAGTATCGGAACCATGAGGGTTACCGAACAAATCGATGCCCTTGAGGTAATGGGGGTCAATTCCTTAAACTATCTCGTCTTTCCAAAAATTATTGCCATGCTTCTTTATCCGTTTGCCATCGCCATTGCAATGTATGTTGGCATTTTTGGTGGATGGGTAGCTGGGGCTTTTGGCGGTTATGCCCCAAGTGGGGAATTTGTGAAAGGGCTCCAACTAGATTTTATTCCTTTTCATATTACGTACTCCTTCATAAAAACATTGGTTTTTGCCTTTGTTATTGCAACTGTACCTTCTTTTCATGGCTTTTACATGAAAGGTGGTGCCTTAGAGGTTGGAAAAGCAAGTACTACGGCATTTGTTTGGACGAGTGTGGTCATTATCATTCTAAACTATATTATAACCCAATTACTACTCGGATGATTGAAGTCGAAAACTTACATAAATCATTTGGTGAAGCCCATATCTTAAAAGGGATTAGCACAACCTTTGAACAGGGCAAAACTAATTTGGTTATTGGGCAAAGTGGTTCGGGGAAAACAGTTTTTCTAAAATCGCTTTTAGGTCTTTTTGAACCTGAACAAGGTAAAATCTGCTACAATGGAGATTATTACTGGGATTTAACCTCTGCGGAGCAAAGGGACCTCCGTCAACAAATGGGGATGGTTTTTCAGGGTAGCGCCCTGTTTGATTCTATGACAGTTCAAGAAAATGTGATGTTTCCGATGGATATGTTTACCAAACAAAGCAAAGGAGAAATGCAAGACCGTGTTGATTTTGTATTGAAACGGGTAAATCTCATTGATGCCCACGAAAAATACCCTGCTGAAATATCAGGAGGTATGCAAAAAAGGGTTGCCATCGCGAGGGCCATTGTAATGAATCCAAAATATCTGTTCTGTGACGAACCCAATTCAGGTCTTGACCCAAAAACCGCAATTTTAATAGACAACCTTATTCAAGAAATCACACAAGAGTATAATATCACCACTGTAATCAATACCCATGACATGAATTCAGTTATGGAAATTGGTGAAAAAATTATTTTTTTAAAAGATGGTTATAAAGAATGGGAAGGCACTAACAAAGAAATTTTTAAGACCGATAATGAGGCGGTGACGAACTTCGTATACTCTTCTGAATTGTTCAAAAAAGTTCGTCAAATGTATATTGAAGAGAGGAATTAAAATTCAAGTTCAAACTCAAGAATAAAGTTCAAGAGCAAAATTTGTCATACTGAGCGCAGTCGAAGTACTTAGTAAGCTATTTCACTTCGCTTACTCGAATTGTACTATCCTTTACCCTTATTTTCAGCCAATCAGTGATTCTTTTTATATCTTCTTTTCGCTGCTCCTCCGTTAAACCTTCTTTTAATTTCACTTCAAAAAAGGAAATGGTGTCCATTTTATTAAAGTCAGTTTGAACCCGATTCGAAAATCCTATCCCAACCAAAGATGTATAGTTCACCTTGGCTTCTGCCGTAATTTCTTTAAACGGAATATTTCTAGCTGCCAACTTTCCATAGCTTGCAATTTCCTCCTCTAAAAACCGAATACGTTCATCTTTAGTCAGCAGTTCTGCTTTCTTAGACTCATACAATTCGTTAACATAATTAAAGCGCTGTTCAGAATCGTCACGACCTCCTTGTAACACTCTTAAGTCTGCATCAACCAAACGATTGTATTTGCTCTTTTTATTTCTCCAAGTACTTATAATATTCTCTGGAACCTCTTCAGTACCTAAAATAGCAACCTCTAAATACGAGCCTAGGTCTTTGTCATAATGCACATCGGTCAAATCATTTTCATAGCGCCCGTTTCCTTTAAACTCGTAAACCTCAACGGTATCGGCCAAAAATTCTTGGGCTTGTTTTCTGAATAGTGATTCTTGAAGCACATTATAAAAAGTAAATCCTGCCGGTATCATTACCGCTAATCCGATAATAGAGGCAATTCGAGCAATCAAACGTCTTCTTTTGGAATTTGCATAGCGTACCATGGGGAATCGCAAGTACTTAATAACCAAGAAAGTAGCTAAAGCAATAAAAATGGTATTGATAGTAAATAAATACATGGCGCCCAAAGCATACAAAGGCTTACCAATGGCCAATCCAAAACCTACAGTACATAAAGGTGGCATTAAAGCCGTTGCAATTGCCACACCAAAAATTACGCTGGCAATGGTTCCTTTTTTTGCTCTAGCAATGACCAAAGCCAAACCACCAAAAAAAGCAATCAAAACATCTCTAATATCAGGTGCTGTTCTGGCCAATAACTCAGATGACTCATCTCTGAGCGGAAAGATGTAAAAAAATAAAAAGGCGGTCAACACACTAAGTACGACCATTACGCTAAAGTTTTTAAGCGAACGCCGTAACATATCAATGTCATTAATAGCAAGTGATAAGCCCATTCCCAGAATCGGACCCATAAGTGGTGAAATAAGCATGGCCCCGATAACTACTGCGGTGGAGTTTGCATTTAACCCAATTGAGGCGATAAAAATAGAGCATATCAAAATCCAAGAAGTATGCCCCTTAAAGGGAATATCGGCTATAATGGATTCTTTAGTAGTGATAGGATCGGTATTACTTCTAATCTCGAGCAATTCGAACAAAAACTTTCTTCCACTACCTAAAAGACCTTTAAAGTCTTTTTTTACTTCTTGTTCTGCGGCTTCTGAAGCAGCTTCTTTATCTTCAAATAGGTTTTCACTCATAAACTATGCGTATTGATCTCCGAATTTATCTTGAACCTGACCTCGTATCTTTTTGATATCCTGTTCTTTTGATTTTGGATAAATTAATAAAACATCGTCTTTATCCACGATTATATAATCTTCCAGACCATCTATAACAACTATTTTACCTTTATTGGTCCTGATCATATTTCCCTTAGCGTCTTCCAAGAGGGTCTGACCATTCACCACTGCGTTTTGATTTTGGTCCTTATCCAGTTTTTCATAAAGCGCTCCCCAAGTACCTAAATCATTCCAATCAAAGGTAGCTGGCAAAGTATAAATAGCTTTGGAATTTTCTAAGATAGCATAATCTATAGAGATGTTTTCGGCTTTTGGGTAATTTTCAGCGATAAAGTCTTGTTCCTCAGCTGTGTTATAACAACTCAGTCCATTTTCAAAAAGCTTAAATTGTTCTACTTGATATTCTTTAAAAGCATTAACAATTGTATTTACTCCCCACATAAAGATCCCTGCATTCCAAAGAAAATTTCCTTGTGCGAGAAAATCCTTTGCAGTTTCAAGGTTCGGTTTTTCTCTAAACTGAGCTACTTTTTTAATCTCAGATGGAGCTTCTTTTTCATACTCTATATACCCAAAACCCGTATTAGGGTATGATGGTTGTATTCCTAAAGTACATAACACTTCCTCTTTTTCACACTTATCAAAGCATGCTTTTACGTCATTTTCAAAAGCTTGTTCATCTTCAATCCAATGATCACTTGGCGCAACAATCATAACCGCATTAGGATTCATTTTTTGAATTTTCATTGCCGCATACAGAATACACGGAGCTGTATTCCGCATGGCAGGTTCCAATACTACCTGTTCTTGCTTTACTTTTGGCAATTGCTCCAAAACCAAATCATTATAACGTTCATTGGTTAAAATTAAAATGTTTTCTGTAGGTATAAACCTATTTAAACGTGAAAACGTTTTTTGAATAAGCGTATCACCCGTACCCAACATATCATGAAACTGTTTCGGATTGTTCGTTGTACTCACAGGCCAAAAACGAGATCCAACGCCACCTGCCATTAATACTGCGTAATAATTATTGTTCATACTTGAATATTTTGTTTTAAAAACGTAATATTTTTCTTATTTATTATAATTTATTTTCTTTCATACTATTACATCTTTCTATTCGTTTGTTTAATGACACTATTAATGTTCAATTAATGCAAAGAAGAAAATTCTTAAAAGGATTAACAACCATATTTGGGTTTACAACCATCGCGGGATTATACTCTTGGCAACTTGAGCCATTTTGGTTAGAATTTGTTAAAGTAAAAATGTCTATTGCTAACATTCCTAATAAATTAATCGATAAAACTTTGATGCAAATTAGTGATATTCATGTTGGTCCAAAAGTAGATTTTAATTATTTGGTAGATTCATTAAACAAAGCACAAGCTTACCAGCCAGATTTTGTAGTTTATACTGGCGACTTTATTCATTATGAAGATGAAGAGACACTTGTGAGTCTAAGAAAATGCATGAATTATGCCCCAAAAGGTAAACTAGGTACTCTAGCAATTTTAGGTAATCATGATTATGGGGAAGAGTGGGTAGATGATAAAATTGCAGATACAATTACTGGTATTTTAGAAGAAAAAGGGATTATAGTTCTAAGAAATAACTGTAAAAGAATTAATGGTCTTAATTTTATTGGTGTAGATGATTGCTGGGGTACAAATTTCAACCCTAAAAAAGCTTTAAAAAATTACAATCCAAATGAAGCCACTATTGTTCTTTGTCATAACCCGGATGTTTGCGATTTAGATGTATGGAACGGCTATGACAGTTGGATTTTATCTGGGCACACTCACGGAGGACAATGTAAAATTCCTTTTATTAAAGCTCCAATTTTACCTGTTGAAAACAAAAAATATGACAAGGGTTTAAAAAGACTTTCTGGAGGAAGAACCCTATACATTAACCGCGCATTGGGTCATCTTTACCAGGTAAGATTTAATGTTCGTCCAGAAATTACCATCTTTAAACTAGCTTAGTTCACTTGTTCAACTTCGGCATTGGGCTGAAAAAGATATAACCTGCCTGTTGCTATCTCTACACACTCATACCGCTTAACTCTTTTATTTCCCTTTTTAAATAGTTTACCATTGTATAATCTAAATATGCTCCCTAAAGGCAATTCAAAAACATAAGAATGCTTCCGTTCTTCTATATCGAAAGTCTTTAAAGCAATGGCAAGTTTTGCATCTGTACTGCTGCTGGCTTTTGGGTTCTTGAAATGATTGGCTATTACAGGTAAAAGTTTGGTCGGAAATATTTCGGGTCGAATAAACGGCAGCATTAATTGTTGAAAGGTACGTTTCCATTCTAGCCCATGCGGTTTTATTCGCCTGCCGAACTTCTCAAATGCGACCAAATGTGCAATTTCATGTACTAACGTAATTAAAAATCGATATTTATTTAGCGAGGCGTTTACGGTAATTTGGTGCATCCCGTTGGGCATCCTTCTATAATCGCCATGCCGTGTAACCCTATGGTTTACAATTTTTAAATGAACTCCATTCACCTTAATCAAATCAAAGCAGGGTATAACCGCTCTCTCAGGTAAATATTTCTGTAGCACATCTTCCACGACAACAAAAATAGTAGTTTCCTATAGACTCCATATTTTTAAAATTTAAAAACCGAAGAACTTTTTTTGAATTCTGTATTTTTAAAAAAAGTTTTGGCATGTTCAAAAGAATTTCCTTCAACGTTATCCTTTGTCTAATTCTATCGGCTTGCTCAAAAGAAAAAGAAAGTGGCATAAGTCACCTTTTAATAGATGTTCCAAATATTAAGGGGAAACAAGAATATCTGGCATCACCTTTTGTTACTGCCGGGAATAGAGTTTATATGGTTGGCCATCAAGATGGGTCATTTCCTGATTTAGGATGGCATGTCAAAGGTGAAATGGGTGGTATTTGGAATCATCCCATTAAGCTCATGGACGGATTTGATATTCAGCTAAACTGGGATGATGATTCATATGTTCTAAACCAAGCCGATTCTTTTACCAATTACCCTTTTGCCAATAAACATGATTTTTCCATTGCAGATAAAGCTTTGAAGATAAAACGATGGCAGTTCGTACCCGATGATACCGAAGGAATTGCCATTCAACTAGAAATTTCTAATGAAGCCGAAACAGTACAAAATTTTGAGCTGGTTTTTACCGGGCATTCAGATTTAAGACCAACTTGGTTGGGTGAACGAACCAATATGATTAATGGTCAAGACGAACCAAGTTATAGTTCTAAAATTAATGGCTGGGTCGTGAAGGACAAAAACAACCCTTGGTACGTTTGTTATGCAGCTTTTGATAAACCAGAACAAAAGTTTAGCTCTAAGCTAAATCAAGAAAAACTAACCTCATCGAATACCTTAAGCTACAAAGTCCGAATTCCAAAGAAGGTTTCTAAAATCCTAACATTTAGTATTGCCGGCTCTTATACTTCAGAAGACGAAGCCATTAAAACATTAAAAAAAATACAGCATAACCTTCCAGAACTAATTGAAGCAAAAAAGAATAGATACAAAGCACTGGCAAATCAAACCAAGCTTACTATCCCTGATGAAAAATTAGAGCAAACTTTTGAATGGTTAAAGTACAATTGTGATTGGTTAGTTAGAGATGTACCCGAAATTGGTTCTGGAATTACTGCAGGCATTCCCGATTACCCATGGTGGTTTGGAGTAGATAGCGAATATGCCTTACAGGGTTATATGGCTGTTGGACAAAGAGATGCGGTGTACAACACCATTAAATTGTTAGATAGCGTTTCTGAAGCCGTAAATGGAAACGGAAAGATTATTCATGAAATGTCTACCAATGGAGCTGTTTTTAATAAAGGCAATATAAATGAAACCCCACAGTTCGCCACCTTAATTTGGAGAATATACCAATGGAATGGCGATAAAGCATTCTTAGAAAAGTATTTTCCCACTATAGAAAAAGGATTAAAATGGTTGATGGATTCCAATGATTTAGATAAA
>CALBVX010000084.1 GCA_937969515.1 uncultured Croceitalea sp.
TGAACCCTAATCTCACCCGAAGTGTTTTTTTCGGCTTCAAGAATGGCGTTTACAATCTCTTGCTCTTCATCTAAGCTTAGAAAAGCTTCAACTTTAGACATACTTAATCAAAATTAAAATCTACATCAGGTGCATCTTCTGACCCTGGTTTTGAACTGAATAAGGCCATGGCATCAAATCCAGCAATATTGGCAATGATGTTAGTTGGTATTTTTTCGATTTTGATGTTGTATTCTCCGGCCAGGTCATTAAAACGGTTTCGTTCGACATTGATCCTGTTCTCAGTACCTTCTAACTGCGATTGCAATTCTAAAAAGTTTTGGTTAGACTTTAGATCTGGATACCGTTCCACAGTAACCAAGAGTCTTGACAATGCCGAAGACAAGCCTGATTGTGCCTGTTGAAACGCAGCTAATTTTTCTGGAGTCAAGTTATTGGCATCAATAGTAGTTGAAGTGGCTTTAGAACGTGCTTCGATAACATCTTTAAGTGTGCCACGTTCAAAATCTGCTGCTCCTTGAACCGTTTTCACCAGATTGCCGATTAAATCACTTCTGCGTTGGTAAGAGCTTTCAACATTTGCCCATTGTTTAGTGGCTTGGCCTTTCATCTCTACCAAATTGTTATTGGTATTTACGTACCACATACCGGCTACCAAGAGTAGACCAATAATTATGATTACAGGAATTAGTTTTTTCATTTTCGTAAGTGTTTAGTATTTATTTAAAGTTGTTCTTTGATCTTTAGGAGCTCTGCACGTATTTTTTGAAGTTTTTCGATGACTTCAAAATTAGATAGGGTTTTGTGTTTTTCTTCTTTTAAATGGATTTTAGCACCTTCTAAAGTAAACCCACGCTCTTTTACCAAATGGTAAATAAGCTGAAGGTTTTTAATGTCTTGCGGTGTAAACTTTCTGTTTCCCTTTGCGTTCTTTTTAGGCTTGATGGCATCGAACTCTTTTTCCCAAAAACGAATAAGTGAGGTATTTACTCCAAATGCTTTGGCCACTTCGCCAATACCGTAATATCTTTTTTCGGGGAGTTCTACGTGCATTAATCTAGAGATTGGTTTTCTTGATTAGCGTTTTTGAGCATATTCTCGAACTCGATTGGTGATAAACTGCCGTAGTAGAAATTGATTGGATTTATACGTTCTTTATCTTTCCAAACTTCATAATGTAGATGTGGTGCTTCAGAACGTCCGGTATTGCCTACGAAACCTATCAAATCGCCGCGCTTAACTTTTTGATCTTTACTTACGTTATACTTACTTAAGTGGGCATATATGGTCAAATAACCGTAGCCATGATCTATTCGTATGTGTTTACCAAAACCAGAAGAATTGTTGTCGGCCCTGGTTACCTTGCCGTTACCAGAGGCATAAACTGGTGTTCCTCTCGGGGCTGTAAAATCCATCCCCCGATGCATTTTTCTAGTCTTTAAAAAAGGATCAGTACGCCATCCAAACCCCGATGCCATTCTAGTCAAATCTTCATTTCTTACGGGCTGTATGGCAGGTATAGCTTCTAAGAATTTTTCTTTTTCCGCTGCTAGTATGGCAATCTCATCTAAAGACTTTGATTGTATCACCATTTGTTTTTGAATGATGTCCAATCTTTTGGTGGCATCTGTAATAATCTTTGAATTGTTGAACCCTTCTAGGGACTTATAACGATTTATACCACCAAAACCAGCTCTTCGTTGTTCTTCGGGTATGGGGTTGGCCTCAAAATACAATCTATAAATATTGTTGTCGCGGTCTTCAATATTGGCCAAGACCTGCTCCATATTCTCCATTTTTTTATTCAAAATGTCAAACTGGAGTTCATAGTTTTCTACCTCTCTGGCAAGGGAAAGTTCTCTGGGTGTATTTAAAATATCGGTATTTAAAAGGACCAATAATCCTATAAAACCAAAAAGTGCTGAGCCCAAAAGAAAAAAGAATAGATTACGGTACCTTTTAGATTTTTTAGGTTCAATCTTTCTATAAGAAAGCGTATCGGGATCGTAATAGTATTTTACTTTAGACATGAGTGGATTTTATCCTATTTTTGGTCATTCATTTTTTTGATAACAAACAAATATAAAAATTGTTTTGTTGTATCTGTTAAAATTAATTAAAGCTTAGCTCTTAAGATGACATCGCAAAAGGTTAGAGAACAGTTTTTAAACTTTTTTAAATCGAAAGAACACACTATTGTTCCTTCCGCCCCAATGGTCATGAAAAATGACCCGACATTGTTGTTTACGAATGCGGGCATGAACCAGTTTAAAGAATTCTTTTTAGGGAATACGGTTTCTAAATCAAAACGTATTACCGATACCCAAAAATGCCTTCGCGTGAGCGGAAAGCATAACGACCTAGAAGAAGTGGGTAAAGACACCTACCACCATACGATGTTCGAAATGCTGGGGAACTGGAGTTTTGGCGATTATTTTAAAAAAGAAGCTATTCAATGGGCATGGGAACTTTTAACCGAAGTATACAAAATTGATAAGGACAGTTTATACGTTTCTGTTTTTGAAGGAAGCAATGATGCCGATAATTTAAAAATGGACCAAGAAGCTTTGGACTTGTGGAGTGCAATCGTACCCAAAGACCGCATTATCATGGGCAATAAGAAGGATAATTTTTGGGAAATGGGCGATCAAGGTCCCTGTGGTCCGTGTTCAGAAATTCATGTTGATATTCGTTCAGAAGAAGAAAAAGCCAAAGTGCCCGGTGCCTCTTTGGTCAATCAAGACCATCCATTGGTTGTAGAAATTTGGAACTTGGTTTTTATGCAATACAATCGCAAGGCCAATGGTGAATTGGAAAATTTGCCGGAAAAGCATGTGGACACCGGTATGGGCTTTGAGCGTTTGTGCATGGTGCTACAAGGCGTACAATCGAACTATGATACCGATGTTTTTACGCCGCTTATTAGGGAAATAGAAACGATAACCAATCATAAATACGGTAAAGACGAACAAACGGACATCGCTATACGGGTTATAGCCGATCATGTTAGGGCCGTGGCTTTTTCTATTGCCGATGGGCAATTG
This sequence comes from uncultured Croceitalea sp., assembly GCA_937969515.1. Taxonomy (GTDB): domain Bacteria; phylum Bacteroidota; class Bacteroidia; order Flavobacteriales; family Flavobacteriaceae; genus Croceitalea; species Croceitalea marina. The sequence continues at coordinate 3,045 of CALBVX010000084.1, forward strand.
CCAAGTAATACCGGCGCGGGTTATGTAATACGAAGAATTTTAAGAAGGGCCATCCGTTACGGATTTACGTTTTTAGATACCAAAAAGCCTTTTATGTACCGACTGGTAAAGGTGTTAGGAGAATCTATGGGCAAGGCCTTTCCAGAACTAAAAGAGCAATACCAGTTAATTGAGAATGTGGTTAAGGAGGAAGAGAATTCTTTTTTAAGCACTCTAGAACAAGGTCTGGTTTTATTGGATTCTGTGATAAAATCTTCAAAGGATAACACAATCGATGGTCACAAGGCCTTTGAATTGTACGATACTTTTGGCTTTCCGATAGACTTGACATCTTTGATTTTAGAGGAAAAAGGATATGATTTAGATGTTGAAGGTTTTGAAAAAGCACTTCAGGCACAAAAAGACCGTTCCAGATCGGCATCAGAGACATCTAAAGAAGATTGGACGATTCTTTTAGAAGACGCTGAGCAAGAATTTATAGGCTATGATAGCCTAGAGGCTAAGGTGAAATTGGTCAAATACCGAAAGGTCAGTAGTAAAAAAGATGGAGATCAATATCAATCGGTATTCAATCTTACGCCATTTTATGCTGAAGGTGGCGGCCAAGTAGGCGATAAAGGTTATTTAGAAGCTTCCAATGGAGATGTCACCTATATCATAGATACCAAAAGAGAGAATAACGAAATTATTCATTTTTCTGAGAACCTTCCAAAAGATATTTCAGGAACTTTTAAGGCAGTCGTAGATGAAAAACAACGTCGAAGAACAGAAAGCAACCATACGGCAACGCACCTGCTTCACCAAGCATTGCGTGAGATTTTAGGCGAGCATGTTGAACAAAAAGGTTCTGCGGTGCACTCAAAATACTTAAGATTTGATTTCTCACACTTTTCGAAAGTGACAACAGAAGAGCTACGTGAAGTGGAAAATTTTGTAAATGCTCGTATTGAGGGGCACTTGCCTTTTGAAGAAAATAGAAACGTTCCTGTGAAAGAAGCCTTAGCCCAAGGTGCCATGGCCTTATTTGGCGAAAAATATGGTGATACGGTGCGTACAGTTCGATTTGGGCAATCTATAGAACTTTGCGGAGGTACCCATGTGAAGAATACCGGAGATATTTGGCACTTCAAAATCACTTCTGAAGGTGCTGTGGCATCAGGTATTAGAAGAATTGAAGCAATTACCTCAGATGCCGTAAAAGACTTTTATTTTAAGAACAACAGGACGCTTTTTGAGGTTAAGGATTTGTTGAATAATTCACAAGATCCCGTAAAGGCGGTTACCGCTTTGCAAGAAGAAAATGCCCAATTAAAGAAACAGGTCGAAGCCTTGTTAAAGGATAAGGCCAAAAACTTAAAATCGGAGTTGTTAAATGAACTAACCGATTTAAATGAGGTAAAGTTTTTGGCAAAAAAGGTGGATTTAGATGCTGCAAGTATTAAGGACCTGTCTTTTGAAATGGGTCAGAATAAAGAAAACCTTTTCTTGTTGTTAGCATCCGAAAAGGACAGCAAAGCCATTCTGTCCTGCTATATTTCTAAAGAATTGGCCTTTGAACGCAATCTTAACGCTGGCACCATTGTTCGTGAGTTAGGCAAGTATATTCAAGGTGGTGGTGGGGGTCAACCTTTCTTTGCGACCGCTGGCGGTAAGAATCCGGCGGGAATTCCGGAAGCATTGGAGAAGGTACAAGTATATTTAAAGTAAATAGAAAGTAAAATTGAAATGAAAAAGTTTAGGATATTATTTTTGACGCTTGTGTTCGGTATAGCCTTACTTAACTGCTCATCATCCGATGATGGTTCTGGTGATGGGGAATTTATTAGGGCTACGGTAGACACGCTTTCTTTTGAATCTTCTGACAGTGCAAATGGCACCACGGCCTCTAAAATAGACGGGGGAGAATTCGTAACGTTTATTGTTCAAGGTTTTGATGCCGCAGGAAACAGTATAGTAATCGTAGTACCTGAATACGAAGGCCCTGGAACTTACAGTCTAGGAAATAACAATGGTAGTTTTTCTGGATCCGGATTGTTTGCAGATTTGTCTTCTGCTTGGAGTTCGACGAACGAAGGAGGTACAGGTTCCATTACGATACTGACCGATAATGAGGAGACAACCGGTAGTTTTGAATTTCTTGGGGTAGATGCCAATGCGGCGAATTCTACGAGAAATGTAACTAGCGGTAGTTTTAGGGTCAGGTTTTAATAATTGCCAAAAACATGAAAAAGGTACTTGCGGGGGTAGTTATTACATTGACTGTTATTCTAGTGTATCGGTCTTGCGCTAATGATGCCAATGATGAGACCATTCTGCAAGAAAACTCCATGCTCATCGAGCAACAAATCAAAAATGTTTCGAAATTGATTGTTACCGAGGGTCATTTTGCTGAGGTCTATACCTATGCAGATTCTAAAGAACTATTCGGGCCCTTATTAACTGCCGATAAAAAAGCAATGGTCGTTGTCAATGCAGATGTTACAATAGCCTATGATTTAAGTAAGATTGATTTTGAAATAGAAAAGGAAACCAAAACGCTTAGAATTAAGAATATCCCGGAGCCTGAAATAAAAATCAGTCCAGACTTTGAGTATTATGATGTAAGCGCCGATTATTTAAACCAGTTTGAGGCATCGGATTACAACAAAATCAAAAGAAATGTCAATGCTTCGTTACTGAAAAAAATTGATGCATCTTCCTTAAAAAGTAATGCTCAAAATAGACTGCTTAGCGAACTTTCTAAGTTGTTGGTGTTGACCAATACTATGGAGTGGACCTTGGTTTATAATGATACTCCCGTAGAAGATTTAAGTATTTTTAATCAAACTTTGGTCAATTAATTCCAGTCCGTCATCAATCAAATGACCCACCTTTGGGTTTTCTAATTTCACCGTTTCCAAGTGCTGTAAAATAGCTGTAGCGAAATCAGTGTCATTGCCGATTTTTGCCAACTCATATAATTCTACAGAAAGCAACCAATCTTTTGGGTAGTGCTCTTTCAACTCTTTGAAGACTTTATTTCTAGAAATAGTAGTGTTGGTGCCTTCTCTAAACTCCCTTATTTGCTGGTAGTATTGCTGTAATTGTAATCGATCTGGGTCTATTTTCGATTTGTCTTTTCCACCGGGAGTCAACTCATGCGAAACCAAATCAAAGCTATTTAGGTCTGCAGGGCCGTTAAAGGCCGAAACAATCTTTTCACCCACGGCCATATGATAGAGCCCCCATTCAGGAAGAAACAAAATTGTGCCATCATGGGTGACTTTGCAATCTTTAAAGGTGATTAAAATGATTTCTCCTCTCAAGTTTCTTGTACCGGTCACAATTTCTCCACTGACGATGACACCACCTTCGAATTCTAAGGAAACCCGTTCTCCTTCATAAATCTTGTAGGCTTTTAAATCGCGAGGGCCCATATCTTCTATAGGAAGATTGATACCCTTCAGTTTTCCGATAGGGCATCCAAAACCATCCGAGTGATGTTTGGTGCTATGGCCCACCAATTCCTTTTCACGGTAAGAAAGGGCGGTTTCCCCTTTTGTTCTTAGATAGATAGGTTTTCCGTCGTGTTCGAGAAATGTATCAAAAATACCGGATATCTGTATTCCTGTGCTCAGCTCAACGGTTCCCAACGCTCTTGAATGCACTAATTTCTTCAGTCCTTTGAGTCCCCCGGTGCGCAGCGCCATGGTATTTGCGAAATCTTCTAGCACCTGATTTAAAAATGCAAAATCAGGAGTAACAAAAAGTTGTGGTTGTGGTTTGGTAATATCAAATTCTTTATAGGTAGCTCCAATGGAATAAGGTAGTTTTTTCACATCATCGGTCATGCACCAAGCACTTTCTCCGATGCTGGAAAGCAATCCTGCACCATATATTTTAGGGTTTTCTACCTTTCCGATGAGTCCGTATTCAACAGTCCACCAGTGAAGATTTCGTATGAGTGCCATTTCACTGGGTGTACCCATATTCTCTTGAAGGTATTCGATATGTTTTTCCGCTTTTTCAATTTCTTCAAGCGGAGTGCCTTCAGCTTCTTTGATTATTGATAAATGCCGAACCGCCTCATAGAGTTCGTAATCTTTTGCACTTGAAATAGCCTTACACCCAATTTCTCCAAAACGTCTTAGATACTCTGCGTATTCGGGATTTGCAATAATAGGGGCGTGACCGGCACCTTCATGGATAATGTCCGGGGCAGGAGTGTATTCAATGTTCTCTAATTGTCGAATATCAGAAGCGATAACCAAAACATTATATGCCTGAAACTCCATAAAAGCGGAAGGAGGAATAAAGCCATCGACGGCAACGGCTGCCCAGCCAATTTCTTTAAGAATACGGTTCATGCCATACATATTCGGAATATGATCTATGGAGATTCCGGTTTTCTGTAACCCTTCAACATAAGACTTATGGGCCACTCTGCTTAAGTAATCTACATTTTTGCGCATAACGTAGCGCCAAACAGCCTGGTCTATGGCAGTATAATCCTCATAGTTCTGGGGTTTTATATATTGCCTTAAATGTTTGGGCAGTTTATCTAAAATGGGATTGCTTTCGTATGTGCTTTCCATGGCCTATTTGGTTAAAAAGAGGGTTAGCATAAATAATAACAAACCGATTTTTACTTCGTGTAAAAAGCGTTTATTTCTAATAAAGATAGGTTTAAAGGATTAATTATATTCATAAAGAAAATTTAAAGGTAAAAATTCCTTTTTTAGAACATATTTTTAGGAATTAGTATTAATTTTAGAAAAATAATTAACAGAATACAGGAAAAATTGAAGTACGATGTTGGATAAGGTCGATAGAGCTATCTTAAAAATTTTGGAAAAAGACTCAAAAACAGTGGCAAAAGCCATAGCTGAGCAGCTTAATCTTACGAAAACCCCGGTATATGAAAGAATAAAGAGATTAGAGAATGATGGGTACATTAAAAAATACACTGCAATTATCAGTAAAGAAAAGATAGAGCAAAGCATAACCGTCTTTAGTTTTGTTTCTCTTGAAGCGCAAAAAGGAAGCCTTATGGATGATTTTCTGCAGAAAGTGTATGAATTCAGCGAAGTGACCGAATGTTTTGTGGTCGGTGGGGAGTTTGATTTTTTGCT